>CAYRPW010000056.1:5277-9433 GCA_964426145.1 uncultured Oscillospiraceae bacterium | reverse complement strand
TCCTGCGGGCGCTCAAGGATATACTGCGCGGCGTTTCGCCCCGCCAGCGCGCTTTCCTCCGATACGAAATCCACCAGGTCGTGCACGTGCAGCACGTTGCCGCAGGCGAAAATGCCCTCCACGCCGGTTTGCAGGCTTTCGTTGACAACGGCCCCGCCGGTGACCGGCGAAAGCTCGACGCCCGCGGATCTGGACAGCTCGTTTTCCGGCAGCAGCCCGACGGACAGCAGCAGCGTATCGCAGGGGAAATCCCGCTGCGTGCCGGGCACCGGGTTGCGGTTTTCGTCCACCCGGGAAACGGTTACGCCCTCCAGCCGCGTTTTGCCCCGGATCTCCGTTACGGTGTGGCGCAGCAGCAGCGGAATGCCGTAATCGTCCAGGCACTGCACAATGTTGCGCTTCAGCCCCGTGGAATAGGGCATGAGCTCCACCACGGCCTGCACATGCGCGCCTTCCAGCGTCATGCGCCGCGCCATGATCAGGCCGATATCCCCCGAGCCCAGGATGACAACCTCCTTGCCCGGCATATAGCCGTTGAGGTTGATGTATTTCTGCGCGGTGCCCGCCGTGTATACCCCCACGGGCCGGAACCCGGGAATATTCAGCGCGCCGCGCGGGCGCTCGCGGCAGCCCATGGCCAGGATGACCGCCTTGGCCTGCGCCTCGATGACGCCGCCCCGGTTGACGGCGGTAATGCGGCGGTCTTTGGTGATGTCCAGCACCATGGTGCCGGTCAGGCAGCGGATCCCAAGCTGCCGCACGCGGTCGATATACCGCTGGGCATATTCGGGGCCGGTCAGCTCCTCGTGAAACGAGTGCAGGCCGAACCCGTTGTGGATGCACTGGTTCAGAATGCCGCCCAGCGCTTCCTCCCGCTCGAAAACCGTAATGTCGCGCACGCCCGCCTCGTATGCGGCCAGGGCCGCGGCAAGGCCCGCGGGGCCGCCTCCGATGACCGCCAGTTCCATGTCTTGCATAAAGCGCTCCTTATTCTTACAGGGTTTGCTTATTGGCATAGAGCAGCAGGTTGGTGCCGCCGCCGGATTTTGTAACCTCCGTCAGCGGTATGCCAAGCTCCTCCGCCAGGATCTCCGGCAGCCGCATCATGCAGAAGCCGCCCTGGCAGCGCCCCATGCCCGCGCGCGTGCGCCGTTTGATGGAATCCAAATCGCGCACGCCCAGCGGCCCGCGGATGGCGGACAGCACCTCCGCTTTGGTCACCTGCTCGCACCGGCAAACGATCTGGCCGTAGTCCGGGTCGCGGCGGATGGCCTCGCGGCGTTCGTCCTGGGTCATCTGCCGGAAGCGGGGAAAGGTTTTGCGCACAGGCTGAAACTGCCTGTTCTCCTGCGCGTGGGTGATGCCGGCCACCAGGTCGCGCACGTACGCCGCGATCGCGGGCGCGCTGGAAAGCCCCGGCGAGGCGATGCCGGCCGCGTTGATCAGGTTCTCCACGTCCGGGGACGGGCCGATGATGAAATCGTCGGTATTGTTTTCCGCGCGCAAGCCCGCAAACGAGGTGATCACCTTGTTCATGGGGATGCGCTCCACGTTGAGCAGCGCCTTGTCAAGCACCTCGCGCAGCCCTTCGCGGGTGGTGGCGGTCAGCTCCTTATCGTCAATGTCGTGCGATGTGGGGCCGACCAGAAGGTTGCCGTCCGCCGTGGGGGTCACCAGCACGCCCTTGCCCGCCTTGCTCGGCAGCTGGAAAAGCGTGCGGGACACCAGGTTTCCCTCGGTTTTATCCAGCAGGAAATACTCCCCGCGCCGCGGGGTGATGGTAAACGGATGCGCGCTGAGCCGGTTGTTGATCCCATCGGCGTACAGCCCCGCGGCGTTGATCAGGATCTTCGCGGAAAGCGTCTCGCCCGCGCCTGTGATCCGAAACACGCCGTCCGCCTTTTCCACGGTTTCCACGGCAAAGTTCAGCCGGAAGGTGACGCCGTTTTCCGCCGCGTTCTCGGCATAGGCGATCGTCATTTCATAGGGGCTCACAATGCCGCTGGAGGGAACGTCCAGCGCCGCGATCACCGTGTGGTTCACGTTGGGCTCGCGCCGCAGAATTTCGTCGCGCCCGAGGATGGAAAGGCCTTCGACCCCGTTTTGAACCCCCTGCTCCAGCAGCTTTTCCAGGTGGGGAATGTCCCGCGCGTCGGAGGCGACCACCCAGGCGCCGTTGCGCTGGAAGGGAAAATCCAGCTCCCGGCGCAGCGTGTCAAACATCGCGTTTCCCAGCACGTTGAACCTGGCCTTGTTCGTGCCCGGTTTGCAGTCATACCCGCCGTGCACGATTCCGCTGTTCGCCTTGGAAGTGCCCATGGCCACGTCCGGCGCTTTTTCCAGCAAAACCGTGTGCAGCGACAGGCGCGCAAGCTCCCGCGCAATGGAACACCCGATGACCCCGCCGCCAATGATCGCCACATCGTAAACCATCGTAACGCTCTCCTTCGCCCGCGCGGGAAGCGATGGGTCCGCGGCCGCGCCGCGGCGCGCCCAAACCGGCTTCCCCGGGAAAACTCTATACAAAAAGAAGCCTAAAACCAACTCGCCTTTCGGTGAGTAACGGTTCAGACTTCTCTCAAAATCTCTTGTCTGAAAATGGTGCAGCGGGGCCTTTGGAAAGGGATGCCGCCCGCATGCTGTCACCGTTAACCTAGCATATCTGATCTGCGATGTCAACCGTTTTTTCGCGCCATTTGACAGGCCGCCCGTGAAAATCTATAATTCGTCACAGAAGGCACACACGGCGCCGTTCAGGACTGACGGCATAGAGAGGAGGGCAGCACCATGGCGAAGCAGGCGGATTTTCTCAACCTTCTGCGAAGGGACCGGATCATCGCGGCCGTGAAGGACGACCAGCAGATGGAGGCCGCGCTTTTAAGCAAGTGCGGAATTGTGTTCGTGCTTTACGGGGACCTGATCACGATTGCCAAAATCGTATCCAGAATCAAAAGCGCCGGAAAGCTTGTTTTCGTGCATATCGATCTGATCGAAGGGCTTTCCCCGCGGGATGTGTCGGTCAGCTTCATCGGGCAGAGCACGCTGGCGGACGGCATCATTTCCACCAAGCCCAACATCATCAAACGCGCGAAGATACACAACCTGCTCACCGTGCAGCGCTTTTTTCTGCTGGATTCCATCGCCTTGAACAACATTGACAAACAGCTTGTGGACGATACCGACGCCATTGAAATTCTGCCGGGCGTTATCCCCAAGATCATCACGCGCCTGACCCAGAGCATACAAAAGCCGATCATCGCCGGCGGCCTGATTGCGGACGGCGACGACGTGCGCGACAGCCTGCAGGCCGGGGCCACCGCCATTTCCACCACCAAGGACAAGCTGTGGATCTGCTGACCGGGGCCCCGGATCCGGCTCCTCACCGTGCTTCCAAAAATTTACATTCATGACAAAATGCCGTTTTTCTGTTGACAAACATTATCCGGGTAGTGTATAAGTAAATCAGATTTCATACGCTGAGTTTTGAGAGAAGTATGAAAAGCCTTGTTTTTGACAGGTGCTTTTTATACTTTTTTCTCGTTTCGTTGAACAGCCTTTCATACGAATTGATTCATTGTGCGGAAAGGGGGTTACGTTTCGTTTCGCAGCCCGATTCCAGGTCGAAAGGAGGCTCCTGTTCCCTCCGGCGGCAAACGTATTTCCTGTGAAATGCTACAAAAAGAAAAGGAGATCAACAATGGATACCATGAAAAAGAAAGCGCAAGTATGGCTTTGTATCGCCATCTGCCTGATGCTGGTCAGCATGATCGGCGCTTCGCTCGTCCAGACGTCGGCAGGCAAAGTCACCATCAAGGACCTTCGCTGGGAAACCACCCAGGGCATTCAGATGAGCGGGCTGCTCTTCATTCCCGACGGGGTTTCGGCGGATAACAAAGCTCCCTGCATCGTCACCAGCCACGGCATGTTCAACAACCGTGAAATGCAGGACGCCAACTACGTGGAACTCTCCCGCCGCGGTTACGTCGTCCTTTCCATGGATATGTTCTCCCATGGCTTTTCCCAGAACGTGAACTTCATCGGCGGCATTCTCACGGGCATGTACGAAGCCGTGAAAATGGTGGCCGAACTTCCCTATGTGGATGCGACCCGCATCGGCATCACCGATTGATCGAACACGCCATGCCGCAGGAACGTG
>CAYRPW010000056.1:0-5267 GCA_964426145.1 uncultured Oscillospiraceae bacterium | reverse complement strand
TATGTGGATACCACGCGCATCGGTATTACGGGGCACTCGCTTGGCGGCATGTCCAGCAACACGGCAGTCACGCAGGATAACGCCGCGGCCCAGCCGCTGATCGCCGCCGTGTACCTCAATTGTGCCGACGCCACCTATACCAACGCCGAGGGCGCGTTTGCCGATGTGTACGGTTCCCGCGACGTAGGCATCATGGCCGCGCAGTTTGACGAGTTCTTCATGACCCAGGTGGACGCAAACGGCGTGGAAACCTCGCCCACGGCGTATCTGAAGAACTCCAACGCCCAATCCTTCCTGTATTTCGGCACCGATCCGGCCGGCAAGGAGCTGCGCGTAGCCGACAGCTTCTACTACGAGCCGATCAACGGCGTCGAAGCGCTGCGCGTGATCAACAACCCCGCGATTACGCACCCCTGGTCGCACTTCTCCAAGCGCGCGACGACCGCCGTCATCAACTTCTTTGAAGAAGCGTTCGGCGCGCCCAACCCCATTGATTCGACCAAGCAGGTCTGGCAGTGGAAAGAATTCTTCAACCTCCTCGGCCTCATCGGCTTTGCGATGTTTGCCGTCAACTTCGCGATCCTGATGGTGCATACGAAGTTCTTCTCCTCGCTCAAGGCCGCCGAGCCCGTTGCGCCCAGGGCGCTTACCGCGACCGGCGCCAAATGGTTCTGGGGCAGCCTTGTGATTGCGGCGACTTTCGCAACGCTTGTGTACCTGCCCATTATGAACAACGTCAAGGCCTTCACCATGGCCGCCGATCCCTGGGCGCAAAGCTCGCCGTGGGGCATCTCCGTCTGGGCGGCGGTGACCGGCGTATTCGCGATCATCCTGATGCTGATCAGCTACTATGTCTTCGGCAAAAAGAACGGCGTCAGCCTGTCGGACATCGGCGTGGGTATCGGGCTGAAAAACGCGGCGAAAACCGTGCTGCTGGCCGTGATCGTAGTCGGCGCAACCTATACCTGGGTGTTCTTCGCCGATTATTTCTTCAAGACCGACTTCCGCATCTGGGTGCTTGCGGTCAAGGCGTTCGACGCGAGCAAGCTCGCGACGGCGGCCTTCCCGTATCTGCCGCTGTTCCTGATCTACTATGTGGCCGCGTCCGTCGCCGCCAACTCGTTTAACTATAACGCGCTGGGCGCAAAGGACGGCAAGCGCCTGTGGATCAACACCGCGGTTGTGGCAGGGTTTGTGGCCGTCGCGCCGCTGCTGCTGCTTGCCATCCAGTACCTGTCCTTCTTCAGCAGCGGATTTATGGCCTGGCCCAACAGCAACATGGTCATCGTCTGGCTGTTCCCCATCGTGGTCATCCTGCCGGTGACGACCATCATGTCCCGCAAGGTGTACAGGGCAACCAACAACCCCTACCTGCCCGGCCTGATCAACGGCATCATCGTCACCCTGATCGCCTGCACCAATACCCTCACCTGGAGCTGACCCGGTTTTTCCAAAACAACGACAGGCGGCCGCGCACACGCGGCCGCCTGATTTCTGTTGGCATCGCTTACAGCCAGTACGGGTTTTCGGCGCTTTCCAGCGCGTCGGGCGTATCCACAAAGCGCCCGTGCGCCGTTAACAGGTTCAGGCGCGGCTTTCCGTCGGCGCCCAGGCAGAAGATCCGGCCCACGTCGTGCACGCGGTCCGTATCCACCAGCACCAGAAGGTCGCCCCCGCCCTGCTCGGGGTCGACGCGATAGCGGTTCACTTCAATGAAGGTAACGAGATATAAGTTTGCGTTGATTTTGATGTAGGAACACGGCTCGTCAAACAGCACCGCCGTCCACCGCCTCGCGCGGTTTTCGCATTCCTCGCGCTGTTCCCGGGTCGCGGTTTCGGGCAGCGGCTTCATATCGTTGAGGGAGGAACGCATGCTGAACGGCGTGTGGAAAATATGCGTGATCGTCACGGTGGGCGAGTAGCTCCACGCAATTTTTTTGCCCACGAGATCCGCCGAAAAGTGATGCCGTTTGGCGGGCAGGGGCTTGCCTGCCTGCTGAATGGCACCGAAGGCGAAACGGTGGGTTACCAGCCGGGGCTTGCCCGCGTGATCGCCGACCGTGGCGGACAGCACCGTGGTCAGGGAGTTCAGCGTGTCCAGCACAACGGTCACGCTTTCCAACGCGCCGCTCATGAAGGCCACCATCCAAACGAACTCGTTCGCGCGCATGCACAGGTACTGCCGTGCGCTCACGGCGCTGCCGACCATGCCCCAGCAGGCGATTTCGCCGTCCAGTATCTGCAGTGAAAAATGGTCGCCGTCGTCCATGGCGAGGTGGAACGTTTGCCCCGCCAGCTCGTAGTTTTTGCGCGGAATGTTTCGCATCAGGCCGGTTGTCGCGGTTTCGATCGGCAGATCCCATTGGGGCCGGTTCGTGTTCATGGCTGCGCCTCCTGTTTAAGCGTCGGGTCGGTTCAGGGTTGGGCCGTGCCCGCGCATTTAACGCGGGTCAGCTCGTACAAGGCGGGGTCAAGCCGCTGGTTTTCCGCGTTCATGTTCAATATCATGCGCGCGCCGGGCTTGAACTGCGAAAGAAAGCGTTCGGCTTCGCCGAAAAGCTGATCGTCGGCAAGCCCGCGCGCGTCGGGCGGGCTGATGTAGATGAGCAGCTGATCCCCGTAACGGCGGATCAGCTCCGCCTTATCGTTGGCGTTTTCCTGCCCGTCCCAGGAATCCACGCCGGCTTGGATCATGACCGGCAGAAACATTTCCACGTTGCCGCAGCTGTGCTGCTCGAAGAATACGCCGTGCTCGTGCGAAAAGCGCGCCAGACGCCGGATATAGGGAAACAGCATTTCGCGGCAGGTGTTTACGGAAAACATCGGCGCGCGCTGCGTGCCCCAGTCGTCGTGGAAGGTCAGCATATCGATCGCAAGCGTCTGTCTGGCGCGCAGGATGATTTTCTCGTACATAGCGCAAAGCGCGGAGAACAGCTCGTGCACGTAGGGCTGCTGGTCCTCGTCCACCAAAGCGATCGCGGCTTCGCCGAAATTCATAAACGAAATCAGCCGTTCAAACAGGCCGTTCATCACGATCACACGCTTGAAAAGCGTGGGGTCGGCCTTCGGGTTTTCACTTGCGGCAAACCCATCCCAATCCCATCGGTTTACGTCGGGAATATGGATGATCTCGCGCCACTGCGCGATATCGGTCAGGATCGGCGATCCGGGCGCCACCATGCTGCCGCGGGAGGCGGGGTCGAAAACCCACTCGACGCCGAACATGTCCGGCCCGCCTGCCGGGCCGCGCGCCACGGTATCCGGATTGATGGTTAAATCCACCCGCCCGAATTCGGAGCGGTTGCGCGGCGCCCACAGGAAACGATCCTGTAAAAACAACCGGCGGAGGTTTTCCCTGGGGGGGACGGGATAGTGGTATTTGGGCAGCAGTACGCCTCGGAACTCCGGATGAAATTCCTTCGTGCATAACTCCTGCCGGCTGAACGGAACGGATACAGTCATCGTTTTGTCCTTTCTCTGCCAATCCGCAGCGGATCCGGTTTAAAAACGGGAAGGCGTCACGCCGATCTTTCCCGCCTTCGTTTCTGATACACGATAAAGGCGGCCATGGCCAGGACGAACGTGCCGATGCCGACGTAGAACATCGCCGAATACCCAAGCGAATCGGTAATGGCGCCGCCGATCACCGGGCCCAGGGTGTTGCCCAGATCGTTGCCCATGAACATCGTGCCCGTCGCAATTCCCAGGCTTCCGGGGTCGGCCCGTTTGAGGGCTTCTCCCTGCAAAACCACCTGGCCTACGCCCTGGCCGAGCGCCTTGAGCGCGGCGGCAACCAGCACAAGCGAAAGCGAATACGTTTTGCTGATCAGCAGGAGGCTTAGAATGCTTATAACCAGCGCACCGTTGACCAGCCAGTTCATGTTCAGCCTGTCCGTCAGGCTGCTGCCGAAGATCCGCACCGCCAGCAGCACGCCCGAGCTGACCGTGAAAAACAGGCTGATGTTCTCAATATGGCGGGCTTCTCCCATTAGAAGCATGAAGGAGTTGGCAATTCCGTTGTAAAACGAGAACACGCTGCCCACGATCGCGTAGAGAATGAGATGGCGGACTACGAAGTTGTCGATGGAGAAGCGCTTCCTGCTTTTCACGGCGGCTGCACCCGGCGCGGCTGCCGCGGCTTGCGGCATTTTCATCATCAGGCAGAAAAGCGGCGGAATCATGATGAACAGACCCACGACGATGTAGAGCCAGAAAAACCCGACCGTGCCGATTAAGTATTGCGCGATGGTGGGAGCAACGGCCTGCCCGATCAGCATCACCGCGTTGTAATAGCCCAGGCCTTCGTTCATCCTTTTCTTGGAGATGAACAGGCTGACGAGGGCCATGTTGGTGACGCCGCTCAGGCTGAACGCGACGCCGTGTATGATCCGCAGCAGGAAAAGCATCGGAACGTTCGTCGTAAAGGAGTACAGTACGCTGATGGCGCCGTAGGCAAGCGTGGACAGTATAAAGGAATTGCGCTTGTTGAAGCAGTCAAACAGCCGCCCGCCCAACGGCCGCATGAACATCGCCACCAGGGAAAAGACGCTCGCCATGCTGCCCGCGATGGCCAGAGACGCGCCCATATCGACGACGTAGAGAGAGATGCTTGTCAGCAGCATGCCAAACCCGATGTTGGTGATGACGTTGATGACGATCAGCAGTGTAAACTGCGGGTTCCAGAGCCGGTCGGTCCGTAGGGGGGCGTTATCCGTTCGATGCATTTCGTTCACTTACTCTTTCATACCGCTGGACACGAAACTGTTGATGAAGTATTTCTGCCCGGAGAGGTAGAGTATGAGCACGGGAATGATCGAGATCACCGCACCGGCAAAGGCGGGGCCGTATTCCGTGGTGTCTGCGCCGACGAACGCGGTCAGGCCGTTGGACAGCATCCGGTGCGTTTTCGAGCTGGTCATCAGCAGCGGCCAGAGAAGGTCGTTCCAGGCCATGTTGAAGGTCAGCACCGCGTGCGTGATGATGATCGGCGTACAAAGCGGGATCATGATGCGAAGGAAGATGCCGAACTCGTTGAGGCCGTCAATGCGCCCCGCCTCCTCCAGCGACTGCGGGAGTGTGGAAAAATAGGCGCGCATCATAAAAATGCTTGTAACGCTGACAATGCGCGGCAGTACCAAACCTCCATAGGTGTTCACCAGGTTCAGCAGCGAGCATTCGATAAACAAAGGGATCATGATGATCTGGAACGGAATCATCATCCCCATCAGCACCAGGGTGAATAGAAAATGCTTGCCCTTGAACTCCAT
>CAYRPW010000055.1:1026-9509 GCA_964426145.1 uncultured Oscillospiraceae bacterium | reverse complement strand
CGTTCTGAAGGAAACCCTGTCGTTTTTCTCGGTGCTGGGCGGCCTGATTATCACCGTCGGGCTGGTTTGGTATATGGCGGCGGAAAGGCGCGAAGCGAAAATCCTCAGGCAGAGCGCCGAGGATAGTATTCTCTGATTGGCTTTTCCGGCGCAGCGTAACGCTTCAGTACGTGATCATCTCGTTGAACAGCTCGATGGCAAACCGGTCCGTCATGGACGAAATATAGTCAAGGATCGCCTGCACGTACGGTTCTTTCGCGGATAAATCGCCGTATATTTTCCGGTTCTCGCAGCGGTCGGCAAGCTCCCGCAGATCGCCGGCCGGCACGATATCCGCCTGGCAATACCGCGCAAGCCAGCGCTCAAAATACTGGATGGTGTTGGGATAAAACCTCCGCTTTTCCGTCAGCGCTTCCCAGGAATGCCTGCCGCCGTAGCAGCCGAGCAGCAGGTCGAAGATTTGCGTAATCACCAGTTCGCAGTACTTGTGGAAAGGCGTTTGCCGTTCGTGCCGGTAAATGAACTCGTAATTGAACTTCTTCAGGTCGTTCATCTGCCGCTGCATTTTCGGGCTCAGGCAGATGCCGTGTTCGGGCGTGCTGCCTTTGCAGATATCGGTGATCATGTTGTACATGATGACGGTCGTGTTCATCACCCGCTCGTCGTTTTCCTGCGCCATTTTCAAAAGCTTGTTCTTCTGCGTTTCCAGAAGGAAATTCAAATGGATGGCGTCTTCAATGTCACGGCCGATGTAGGCGATCTTGTCTGCGATCTTCACCACGCAGCCTTCCCAGGTGACCGGCTGGTATTTCCCCGGCTGGTCAAACTCCCGAAGCGGTATATAGTCCGTGCGCGGTATGAGCCCGTTTTCGTCCACCTCCCCGCAATGGGAAATGATACCGTCGCGTACGGCGTACGTCAGGCACAGGTTTTTCTGCTTTTTATACTCGTTTTCCAGAAGTTCGATATCGTCCACAAAGCGCAGGCTGTTTTTCTCGTGCCAGAAATCCTGGCCGAGATGCTTTTTTGCCAGTCCCTTGAGCACGGTTTCGCCCTGATGCCCGAACGGCGCGTGGCCCAGATCGTGCCCGGCGGCGATCGCCTGCGTCAACTCCTCGTTGAGGCCCAGGTATTTGCTGATCGTGGCGCTGACCGATTCCACATGCCCTACGTGCTCCATGCGCGTGCAGATATGGTCGTTTTCAATGTTGAAGAACACCTGCGTCTTATGCTTTAAGCGGCGGTAGGCCTTGGAGTGCAAAATGCGGGTATAGTCGCGGGCAAACGGGCTTCGGATATCGTCCAAGCGGTCGTTCAGCTTGCCTTCCCTTGCGATGAGCCGGCTCCAGTAGGGGTGCGTTTCCACAGCCGCATATTTTTCAAAACGATGGCTCTGCATCTTTATTGTCCTCCGGTTTCTCAAGAGGTGAACAAGTTCAAGCGCGCGTAAATTCCTGCTGATCATAGAATTCTTGTTTTGCGCGGAAAAATCCTGTATTGAAAATCCGGCGCTTTAAGCGCCGGACAATGGACAGCCGGATGTGACGGATATGCGCAGGCAGCCGCCTGCCTTGCTGTGAGCTACAGGGTGAACTCGTCCCACAGCGCGGCGCCCGTGCCCAGCCGCAAAAGCCGTTTGTAACCCAGCTCCTTGAGCATGCCGAGCGTTTTGGGAAAGGCGCAGGCCAAATCCCGCGCGTCGTGGCAGTCCGACGTTAAGGTGACGTCGCCGCCCATCTCCAGCCAGGCGCCCAGCAAGAAATCGGCCGGATAGGGGAGGGTGTCATACCCGCGGGCAATGTTGCCGGTGTTCACTTCCAAAAGCCTGCATCCCGAAAAGGCTGCCTCCAGCGCGGCAAGCGCGGTGCGGCGGTAGGCCGGGAGCGCGGTGTTGAGCCCAAGCGCGGCGGCATGCTTGCGCACGACGTCGAAATGGCCGATCACGTCGGGCTTGTCGTTTTTGACCGATTCGCTCAGCTGCCGGTAATACGCCTGCACCATGGCGTTTGGATCGCCGCCGAAGGTATCGCGCACGAGGCGATTAAGCATCTCCCGGGGGCCGTCCACGGCTTTGTGGGTTCCGTCTGTTTTGGAAATCAGGTAATGCGCCGAACCGATAATGTAATCGCAGTTCCTGCGGTTTTCTTCCTTCTGGGCTTGCGGCACCATCGCGTCCTGCTCCAGCCCCACGTAGAGCTTGGGAAGGAGGTGTTCCGCCTCATGCTTTGCCTGCAGGGCGCGCAGTTCCTGCAGATAAGCCTTCTGCCCGTCAGGGGACATGCAATAATCGGGATCAAAGCCCTGCCAGGCATGGCCGGAGAAGCCCAGGCTCACGAACTTCAGCTCCTGCGCGTGGAATACCATCATCGGGATATCGTTGGTTCCGTCGCAGTAGGTGGTGTGCGTGTGGGCGTTGGATAAAAATTTCATTGCATGCGCTCCTGCTTTACTTTATGGTCCACCACGTGGCGCTTCGCCAGCTCGCGGATCATGTCCTCGTAGGTGATGCCCATCTGCGCCATCAGCACCATGCCGTGGTACAGCAGGTCGCCGAGCTCGTAGATCGTTTCCTCCCGGTCGCCTTTGGCGGCGGCGATGATCACTTCCGCGCTTTCCTCGCCGATCTTTTTGAGGATTTTGTCCAGGCCCTTTTCGAACAGATACGTGGTGTAGCTGCCGTTTTTCGGCTCGTTTTTCCGGCTCTGGATTACGTTGTACAGCGCGCGGATGGAAAACGGGCGGATATCCTCGTTTTCATACAGCTCGTTCATAAAGCAGCTTTCCGCGCCGGTGTGGCAGGCGGGGCCGCTTTTTTTGACTTCCACCACCAGCGCGTCGCCGTCGCAATCGGCCCGCACGGCGACGATCGTCTGCACGTTGCCGCTGGTTTCCCCCTTGCGCCACAGGCACTTGCGGCTGCGGCTGTAAAAACAGGTGCGGCCTTCGGCAAGGCTGATTGCAAGGCTTTCGCGGTTCATATAGGCAAGCGTCAGCACCTCGTGGGTCGCGTAGTCCTGCACCACGGCGGGGATCAGCCCCGCATCGTCGAATTTGAGCTGTTCGAGAAGTTCCTGCTCCATCATACGCCCTCCGTCATACCCGCATGGGGTAGCCTCTGTCCGTAAGCATCCGTTTGAGCTGCAGAATATCCACCTCGCGGCTGTGGAAAATGCTGGCCGCAAGCCCCGCGTCCACGCGCGGCAGTTGGAACAATTGGGCAAAGTCCTCCGCGCATCCAGCGCCGCCGGATGCGATCAGCGGCAGCTTAACGGCGCTGCCGATGGCTTCGAGCATCGGAAGGTCGAACCCTTCGCGCACGCCGTCGGTATCGATGGAGTTGACCACCAGCTCGCCCGCGCCGTTCTGCTCGCCGAACTTCGCCCATTCCACGGCGTCAAGCCCCGTATCTTCCCGCCCGCCTTTGGCGAAAATGTGAAACGCGCCGCCCACGCGCTTGACGTCCATCGACAGCACCACGCATTGGTCGCCGTAGCGCTTGGCGGCCTGGGAAATGAGCTTCGGGTTTCGGATTGCGCCGGTGTTGACGCTTACCTTGTCCGCGCCGCATTTTAATACCCGGTCGAAATCCTCCAGGCTGTTGATGCTGCCGCCCACCGTAAGCGGAATGAACACCTGCGCCGCCACGCGCTGCAAGACGTCCGCAAACAGCGGCCGCCCCTCCGCGCTGGCGGTGATGTCGTAAAACACCAGTTCGTCCGCGCCGGATCGGTTATAGAATGCCGCCATGGCAACGGGATCGTCCACGTCGCGCAGGCCGTCAAAGTTCACGCCCTTCACCACGCGGCCGTTTTTCACATCCAGGCAGGGGATAATGCGTTTCGTCAGCATCCGGCGTCTCCTTTGGCAAGGGCAAGCGCGCGCCCAAGCGTCAGCGTGCCCGCGTACAGGGCCTTGCCGATGATCGCGCCGTACACGTGCATGTCCCGCAGCGTCCGGATTTCGTCCTCAAACGAGATCCCGCCCGAGGCGATAACGCGCAGGCCTTCGATGGTCTGCAGCCGTTCATAGGCGTTCAGGTTGGTGCCTTCCAGCAGGCCGTCTTTGGAGACGTCCGTATAGATGACCGTGGAGATACCCGCGCCGCACAGTTTTTGGCAGAACGTAACCCCGTCGAGGGCGGAAACGTCCGTCCAGCCGTGGATCGCCACGAGCCCGTCCTTCACGTCCACACCCGCGGCAAGCCTTTCGCCGTAGCGCTTGCCCATCCGTTCCGTAAACCCGAAATCCTCCACGGCGGCGGAGCCGAGGATCACCCGCCTGATTCCCATGTCCAGGTACTCCCGTATGGTTTTTTCGTCGCGGATGCCGCCGCCCAGCTCGATTTCCAGCGGCAGGCCGCTCAGCGCGCGGATGGCCGCCCGATTCTGCGGGCTGCCTGCCTTCGCTCCGTCCAGGTCCACCACGTGCAGGCATTCCGCGCCCGTGTACAGGAACCCTTTGGCGGTCTCCACCGGATCGTCGGAGTACACGGTCATCTGGTCGTAATCGCCCTGTTTCAGGCGCACCACCTTGCCGCCGCGCAGGTCGATGGCGGGGAAAATCAGCATGCGTTTACGCTCCTTTGGCGAAATTGGCGAGGATGGCTAGCCCCGTTTCGCCGCTCTTTTCGGGGTGGAACTGCGTGCCGCACACGTTCCCGCTGCGCACCACGGCCGCAACGGGCACGCCGTACGAGGCGGTGGCAACCAGCGCGGGCTCGCAGTCCGCGGCGTAGAAGCTATGCACGAAATACACGTAATCGCCCGCGCGCACGCCCCGCAGCAACGGGTCGTCCGGCTTTTGAAAATCCAGGCTGTTCCAGCCCATGTGCGGCACTTTCAAATCGCCCGTGTGCGGCGCCATCGGCCGGATATCGCCCCGGATCAGCCCAAGCCCGGCATGTGTGCCGTACTCAAACCCCCGGTCGAACAACAGCTGCATGCCCAGGCAAACGCCCAGCAGCGGTTTGCCAAGCGCCGCCTGCTCTAAAAGCAGCGCGTCCAGCCGCAGGGCGCGCAGCTTGTCCGCCGCGTCGCCGAACGCGCCGACGCCGGGAAGGATAATCTTGTCCGCGCTTTTAAGCGTTTCCGGGTCGCGGGTCACCGTGCCGTCCGCGCCGATGTGGGTAAGGGAGCACAGCAGGGAATAGAGGTTGCCGACTCCGTAATCCACAACGGCGATCATGCGTTTCCTCCGAGCGTGCCTTTGGTGGAGGGGATATCGTCCGCAAAGGCCGGGTCAACCGCCGCGGCGGCCCGCAGCGCGCGCCCTGTGCCTTTGAACATGGCTTCCAGAATGTGGTGCGTGTTCTCGCCCGACAGCTGGCGCAGGTGCAGCGTAATGCGCGCTTCCCGCGTCAGCGCCAGGAAGAATTCCTTCACGAGTTCCGTGTCGAACGTGCCGACCTTCTGCGAGGGCAGATCGGCGGCGTACGAAAGCGTGCCGCGCCCGCTGAGATCCACGGCCGCCAGCACCAGCGCTTCGTCCATGGGCAGGGCGCAGTCGCCAAAGCGCGTCACACCGCGCTTGTCGGCAAGCGCTTCCCGGAGCGCCTGGCCCAGGGCGATGCCGACGTCCTCCACGGTGTGGTGGTCGTCCACCTGCGTGTCGCCGGTGCAGGCGACGGAAAGATCAAACCGCGCGTGTTTCATCAGCAGGGTCAGCATGTGGTCCAGAAACCCGCACCCCGTGCGGATGTCGCCCGCGCCGCTTCCGTCCAGGTTCAGCGTCAGGGATATGTCCGTTTCCGCGGTTTTCCGGTTGACTGTCGCCACTCTCATGCGCTCGCCTCCTTCAGCAGTTCCCTGGTCTTTTCGAGCAGCGTCTGCATCTGCGCGGCGCTGCCGACCGAAATCCGCACATAGCCTTGCAGGACGGGATCGTTGAAATACCGCACCAGCACGCCTTTTGCTTTCAGACCCTTGTAATAGGCTTCGCCGCTCAGGCGCGGCGGCGCGGCGAACAGGAAATTGGACGCGCTCTTAAGCACCGTAAACCCAAGGGCGCGAAGCTCGGCCGCGGATTGCTCCCGCTGCGCCTTGATGCCGTCCACGCACTGCGTGAAATAAGCCCGGTCCCGCATCGCCTCGATGCCCGCAAGCATCGTCAGGTTGTTGATGGAGTAGGGGTTGAAGGAGTGCTTCACACGGTTCAGGTCGTCGATCAGTCCGGGGGAAGCAAGCGCATAGCCCAGCCGTCCGCCGGCCAGCGAACGGGATTTGGAGTACGTGCGCACGATCAGCAGATTGGGGTATTGCCGGAGCAGCGGCAGGCAGGTTTCCCCGCCGAAGTCGATGTACGCTTCGTCGATCAGCACCACGCTGTCCGGGTTCGTTCGCACAATTTGCTCAATCTCCTGAAGCGGCATGGCAAGCGAGGTCGGCGCGTTGGGGTTGGCAATTGCGACGGGCATGCCGAGGTTACAGAATTTCTCCGCCGGTACGGTAAAATCCTTGCGCAGGGGGATCATGGTTTTGGGAAAGCCGAACAGACCGGCGTACACCTTGTAAAACCCGTAGCTTGGTTCCGGGAAGGCGAAACCACGCGCGCTGCCGTATGCCATGAAGGCAAAAGCGAGCACCTCGTCCGAGCCGTTGCCAACGAACACGTTTTCCGGTTTCAGCCCACTGTCCTCGGCAATCGCCTCGCACAAGGTTTTTGCCAGCGGATCCGGGTACAGGTTCAGCCGTGAGATGATCTGCCGGTTCAGCGCCTCCACCACCTTCGGCGAAGGCGGGAAGGGGCTTTCGTTGGTGTTGAGCTTCACGTACGCCTGATCCTGCGGCTGCTCTCCCGGCACGTACGGCGACAGGGCCTGCAGGCGGTCTACCAGATACTGGCTCATTGGTTTTCCTCCGTGCGGATGCTCACGGCCCTGGCGTGCGCGGTCAGGCCCTCGCTATTGGCAAAACGCTCCGCGTCCGCGCCTGCGGCGGAAAGCGCGTCCTTGGTGTAATACAGGTAGCTGGAGCGCTTTACGAAATCGTCCACGCCCAGCGGCGAGGCAAAACGCGCCGCGCCGGAGGTGGGCAGGGTGTGGTTGGGGCCTGCGATATAGTCGCCCAGGGTTTCGGGGCAGTAGCGGCCCAGAAACACGCTGGCCGCGTTATGCACAAGCGGAAGCCAGGCAAACGGCTCGTCCACGCACAGCTCCAGGTGTTCGGGCGCGATGGCATTGGCAATGCTTACGCCGGTTTTCAAGTCCGGCACGAGAATGATCCGGGCGTTGCCGTCGATCGAGGCGCGCGCAAAATTGGCGCGCTGCAAAAGCGGGAGCTGGATTTCGATTTCAGCCTGCACCTTTTCCGCCAGCGTCTTCGAATCGGTAATCAGCCATGAAGCGGCCAGCACGTCGTGCTCGGCCTGGCTCAGCAGATCGGCGGCCAGCCACGCCGGGTTCGTTTTGCCGTCGGAGATCACCAGAATTTCGCTCGGGCCCGCCGTGGTGTCGATCGCCACGATGCCCTGCGCGAAGCACAGCTGTTTGGCGGTGGTCACGTAGATGTTGCCGGGACCAACGATTTTGTCCACGCGCCGGAGGGTCTGCGTGCCATAGGCGAGCGCGGCGATTGCCTGTGCGCCGCCGAGTTTTACGATTTCCGTAATGCCCGCGATCTTGGCCGCGGCCAGCATCACGTCGGGTACGCTGCCATCCTCCTCGGGCGGGGTGGTCAGCACAATCCGCTGCACGCCCGCGATCCGTGCGGGGATCGCGGCCATCAAAAGCGAACTCGGGTAGCGCGCCGTGCCGCCGGGCACGTACAGCCCCACGCTTTGCAGGGGCAATATCCGCTGACCAAGCACCACGCCGTCTTCCCGCGCGTCCAGAAACCCTTCGCGCTTTTGCTTCTGGTGATAGCGGGCGATGTTTTCCGCCGCAACGCGCATCGTTTGGACAAGCTCCGGGCTCACGCGCGCAAAACCCGCGTCGATCTCCTGCGCGGATACGGTTAAGGTGAGGAGCTTCGCACCGTCGAACTTCTCGGTATAGAAAAGCGCCGCTTCGTCGCCCCGCAGGCGCACGTCGTTTACGATCGCCTGCACGGTTTCCGTCACGTCCCGGTCCGGCACGGACGCGCGGTTGAACAGCTGGTCGGCGGGCTGGCCTTCATAGCGCACAATCCGGATCATTTCGTGTCTCCTTTTGCCTTCAGCGCGTCGGTCAGGCGCTGGATTTCCGCAGTTTTAAACTTCATGGCGGCCTTGTTGGCAATCAGCCGCGCGCTGACGGGCAGCACGGTTTCTAAAATCTCCAAATGGTTCTGCTTCAGCGTCGTGCCGGTTTCCACCAGATCCACAATCACGTCGGACAGGCCCAGGATCGGCGCAAGCTCGATGGAACCGTTCAACTTGATGATGTCGATCTCGCGGCTTTTGGCGGCATAGAATGCCTTGGCGATGGCGGGGTACTTGGTCGCAACGCGCAGCGGGGCGGTGAGGTCTTCCCGGAAGCCCACGGGCGCCGCCACGCACATACGGCACTT
>CAYRPW010000055.1:0-1016 GCA_964426145.1 uncultured Oscillospiraceae bacterium | reverse complement strand
CAGCGTGTCCTTGCCGCAGATGCCCACGTCCGCCGCGCCGCGTTCCACATAAATCGCAACGTCGCTGGGCTTGACCAGTAAATAGCGCACGCGCTCCGCCGCGTCCATCACCACCAGGCGCCGGTCGTCCGCCTGCACGCCGCAATCGTAGTCGCAGGCGATAAACAGCCTGCACACCTGATCGCCAAGCCGCCCTTTGGGAAGCGCAATGGTAAACATGGTCACAGCACCTCCTCAAGCGTTCCGCCCACAAAGCGCAGCGTGCGGAAAACCTTCAAATCCTGGGGCGGTTCTCCCTTGCGGGTCACCACGCGCACGCCCTGCGCCGCAAGCCCGAACACCGCCCGGTGCAGCGCCGCCAGATCGTCGCCTTCCCGGTAGAGCACCAAAGTGTCCGCGTCCAGCGTGCGGCGGTCGCTCAGCACGCGGTTCAGCTCGTCCAGATACACGGCGAAGCCGATGCCGTCCGCCTGCTTACCAAAGCGGCGCATCAGCAGATCGTACCGCCCGCCGGATAAAACCGCGCGCGGCGCGCCCTGCACATATCCCTGAAACACAATCCCGTTGTAATAATCCAGCTCGTTGAGCAGCGAAAGGTCCAGCCGCAGCGCGTCGGCAGCCCCGGCTTCGTCCAGCGTATCGTACAGCGTTTTGAGCTCCATGAGCGCCGTGCGGGTCGGCTCGCTGCAGGCAAGCGCCAGCGCCGCGGGGTATACGGCGGCAAACGGCCCGGCGAGTTTCGTCATCTGCACGATTCGCGCCGCGTCCGCCGCAGGGACCTGCTGGGATTCCAAATAGGCTTCCAGCTCGTGCGTGCTTTTGCGGCGGATCAGCGAAAGCGCCTGCGCCTGCTGGCCCGGGGTGAGCGCGGCGCTTTCCAGCAGCGCCGTGGTGAAACCCATATGGCTGATATCCAGCACATAGGGCAAATCGATCAATTTCAGGCTTTCCACCGCGAGCCGTACCACTTCGCCGACGACGTATGCGTCCGCCTCGCCCATGGCCTCGATGCCCAT
>CAYRPW010000054.1:3748-9574 GCA_964426145.1 uncultured Oscillospiraceae bacterium | reverse complement strand
AGGTCGTCGGGCTTGAAGGGAACGTCCACGTCGAAATCGTAATAAAACCCGTTTTCGATCGCGGGGCCGATGGCGAGCTTCGCACCTGGGTAGAGCTGCAGCACCGCCATGGCCAAAAGGTGCGAGCAGGAATGGCGGAACACCTTTTTGCCGTCCTCGTCGTCAAACGTAACGGGGGTGATCTCCGCGTCCTGCGAGATCGGCGCAAACAGGTCGGTCAGTTTATCCCCGTTCACCTTCACCGCATAAAAGGTCTTGAACGCCTCGGCGAATTCGTTTTTCAGCAGATCGCCCGCCGACGACCCCGCTTCCACTTCGTACGCTTTTCCCATGACCGTCAGTTTCATTGAACATTCCTCCTCAAACTAAAATCCGCCCCCGCAATACATGCGGGGACGGACGAATATCGTTCGTGGTTCCACCCTGCTTGAAACGGGTGATGCCCGCTTCCGCTTTCTTTGACTCTCTATCGCAAGTCACGCGCACCGTCTGCGGATGGTGTCCGCCGCAGGCACTCTGCCCGCGTGTCTCCCGCTGTTGCTCGCCGCTTTCAGCCGGTGGCGGCGATCTCTTTGGCAATGCTCGGGAGCGGCGCGTTCCGCGTCATCCGGTGATTGAGCACAGCATAGCACGCCGTCTTTGGCCTGTCAACCCCCGAATGCTAAAACAGGGGCTTGACCATCCGTATTTCCCGTTGTATACTGGCCTCATTAAAGGTACGGAGGTGTCTGTTTGTTATCGGTTCTGTAAAGGGCGAAGGATATGCTGAAATATAAACGGCCGCATGACCTTATTTTCACGTACCCTTTGCATACGGAACGGTAGCCGACAGCGCCCTCTTATCAGGGTTTCTGTAGGCATGGCGTTTGCTGTGCTTTTTGTTTTGCCGTTTTGTATGCCTCACTGCCCGTAAATCCTGCTCATGCCGGCAACCGCGCATTGTGAAACCATGAGGAGAGAATGGCAATGAAACCGCATATGGAAACTTTGGAATTCCCGGCAATCCTCCGGAAACTTATGGAGTTTGCCGTGTCAGACCCCGCAAAGCAAAGGCTGCTCTCGCTGGAACCGGCCATGAACGAACAGGTTTGCGTCAGCCGCATGATGGAAACGACCGCCGCCCGCCGCGTGTTGGATTCTTTGGGCGCGCCGCCGCTGCCCCTGATGAGCCGTTTGGACGAGAGCCTCACCCTGGCCGAGATCGGCACGATGCTTGAACCCGCGCAGCTAAACGGCGTAGCGGCGTTCGCCGCCGCCTGCAAGCGCATGGCGGCCTACCTGAACCGCGCCGCCCTGCAGGACGCGGCGCTGGCAAGCTACGGCGGCGGCATCACCCAGCTGCCCGAATTGCAGCAGGAAATCCAGCGCTGCATTCTGGAAGACGAAATCCGCGACGACGCCAGCACCCAGCTGCGCGACTTGCGCCGCAGGAAGCTCAACGCCGAGGCGAAGATCAAGGAAAAATTGAACCAAATCCTGCGCACCCACAAGCAGTACCTAAACGACGGCTATATCACCAGCCGGGGCGGGTATTCCGTGCTGCCCGTGGCGCGGCAGCATCAAAAACAAATTCCGGGCACGGTGGTGGATACGTCCGCCTCCGGCACCACGGTGTTCATCGAACCGGCCGCCGTTTCCGCCTTGCGCGACGAGCTGGATAACATCCGGATGCTGGAAGACGAGGAAATGCGCCGCATCCTGTACACGCTCAGCGCGATGACCGCGGAGGCGGCGCAGCCCATCCGCCGCAACATGAAGCTGATGGAAGACCTGGACGTGCTGTTTGCCAAGGCCAAGCTTTCGGCGGCGATGGGCGCGCGCCCGGTTGCGATCGGCGGCGAGCGCAGGCTTGTGATCCTGCAGGGGCGGCACCCGCTGCTCGACCCCGCTTCCTGCGTACCCCTGAACCTCCGCATGGAGGACGGAGACCGCGGCGTGATCATCACGGGGCCCAACACCGGCGGCAAGACCGTTGCCATCAAAACGGTGGGGCTGTTATCGCTGATGGCCCAGTGCGGCCTGCACATCCCCTGCGAGGAGGGCACCTATATCGCCATGCAGGACGGGTACTGGTGCGATATCGGCGACAGCCAGAATATTTCCCAGAACCTTTCCACCTTCTCCGGCCATATCAAAAACGTGATCCGCATCCTGGAAAATGCCAGCAAGGACAGCCTGGTGCTGCTGGACGAACTGGGCTCCGGTACCGATCCCGCCGAGGGAATGGGCATCGGCATCGCGGTGCTGGAGGAACTGCGGCTGCGCGGCTGCATGTTCATGGTCACCACGCATTACCCGCAGATCAAAACCTACGCCGAAACCGCGGAGCATGTGCTGCGCGCGCGCATGGCGTTTGATCCTGAAACTTTAGCCCCGCTGTACCAACTGGAAATGGGCAAAACGGGCGAGAGCTGCGCCTTGCAGATCGCGCAGCGGCTCGGACTCGCGCCTCAGTTGCTTACACGCGCGCACCGCGCCGTATACGGCGGCGCGCAGCCGGACATAGCGAAGCCCGCGGCCGCGATGCCCGCGCCGCGCAGCCGCCTGATCCGCATCGATCCGAACAAAAAGGAGAAGTTCACGAAGTTCACCATGGGCGACAGCGTTCTCGTGCTGCCCCAGCGGGAAATCGGCATCGTGTACCGCCCGACGGACGATCACGGCGACGTGATCGTGCAGCTGCGGGACGGCAAGCGCATCATCAACCACACCCGCCTGAAACTGCAGGTGGCTGCGGAGATGCTGTACCCGCCGGATTACGATTTCTCCGTCGTTTTTGATTCGGTGGCAAACCGCAAGGCAAGCCACATACTGGGCAAGCGGCACGACCCCACCAAGGTCATCGTACACGAAATCATCGAATAGGCATCCTTAGCCCATGAAAACAGCGAAACGGGCGGAGCTTAGCTCCGCCCTCTGCCTGTTGAAAAGGCTACGGCTGCGTTGTCGCCATCACTGCGGTAATGCCATTACTTACAAGGAAGTAAGCGCAGGCATCACCTTGCTTGGCTTCTAGCATCCGCAGCCTTTTGAACAGGCTGTCATCCCGCTTCCAAACAAGGTTTGTCAGCGGTCTGTAGGCGGAGCGTAGCTCCGCCCGTGTTCGTTTATGCGTCCGGCGCTAAAAGCGCTTTTCCGTTTTTGTCCTGCGCGACGCGGAAAAACGCGTCCGCCCGCGCGCCGGCAGCGTCGCTTTTGTCGGTGCAGGTGATGAAGGTCTGCACGCCCTCGGTGGATTTCAACAGCGCGTGCCTGCGCTTGCTGTCGAGTTCCGAAAACACGTCGTCCAGCAGCAGCGTGGGCGGTTCGCCCATTTCGTTTTCAATCAGCGCGATTTCGCCCAGTTTCATGCTCAACACCGCCGAGCGCACCTGCCCCTGACTTCCGTAGGCGCGCAGGTCTTTGCCCGAGAGCATCAGCGACAGATCATCCCGGTGCGGGCCCCAGGTGGTGAACAGGCGGCGGGCGTCCTCGTCGCGGGTTTTGCGCAGCGCCGCAAGCATGTCGCGGTAGGGGGTGGCGGTGGTTGCCAGCGGCCCCGTGTAGCGGAGCTCGAAGGCCTCGCCCGGGTTTTCGGCGATGGCCTGGTATTGCGCTGCCGCGTGCCTTGACAGCTCCTCCAAAAACCACCGCCGCGGCTCCACCACATACACCGCCGCGCCGGCCAGCTGTTCGTCCCACGCATCCAGCTGGCGGCCGAAATCGTCGGAGGGGTGTGTTTTCTGCTTTTTCAAAATCGCGTTGCGGTTTTCAAGCGTTGTCAGGTACCGGCGCAGGGCCTTTACGTAACTCGGGCGGATCTGGCTTAATTGCATGTCGATAAACCGCCTGCGGGCCGCCGGGCCGTCGCGCACGATTTGCAGATCCTCCGGCGCGAACATCACGGTGGTCGCGTGGCCCATCATATCCGCAATGCGTTCGGCGGGCTTGCCGAAGATCAGCACGCGCTTCTGCGGTTTCTCCAGCGGGTACAGCCGCACCTCCAGCTCGTGTTTGCCGTCCAGCCGCATGGTTTGCGCGCGGACGAACGCAACGTCCTCCCCCTGGGCGATCATCTCGCGGTCGGCGGCGGTGCGGTGGCTGCGGCCCAGGGATAACAGGTGCATGGCCTCCAGCAGGTTGGTTTTGCCCGATCCGTTCGCCCCGTAGAGCACGGTAATGCCGCCGCCGGGCTGAAAGCTAAGCGACGCGTAATTGCGGAAGTTTTTCAGGTGGAGAGACGTAAACTTCACGGCCTCGCCTCCCCGCGAAATGGTTTCACCCGGCGCGTGACGGTGACGTCCAAACCGGCGTCCGTCAGGGGGTTGCCAAACGCGTCCAGCCCGTTTTGCGCGGCGCGGCGGATACAAAGCGTGTCCGCGTCCTGCACGGACACCTCAAGCAGCCCCGTTTGCAGCACGGGCGTTTGCCTGCGCTGCCAAAGCAGCCCGCCCACGGCGGCGCGGAAGGCCTCGTCCGCCGCGTCCCAGGCCATCGGCGCGCGGTTCCACGGGTCGGCCATGCCCTGCATGCCAATCTCGTCGCCGTAATACACGGACGGAATTCCCGGCAGCGCGCAGATCAGCTTGAGCGCTTCCAGATACCTTGCCTTGGAAAGCGCAAGCTGCGCCTTTGTCAGCCGGATCCGCCGGGCTTCCTCCCGCGGCATCTGCACGATGCCGTCCGTATCGTAGCCCGCGAAGGCGTTCAATGCGCGCACGCGGTCGTGGCTGCCCAGCAGGTTCATCAGGCTATAATAAAACGGCGGGGGATATACCTCGCGCTGGTGCAAAATCAGCCGTGCCAGCGCATACGCGTCGGTTTTCCCGGTGAAGAAATCAATCACGGCGCGGCGCAGGGGGTAGTTCATCACGCTGTCCAGCGTGTCGCCCAGGCAGTAGGAGCGCGGCTCGCCGTAGCTTACCTTGTTGCTCGCGTCCTCCCAAACCTCGCCGATCAGCGCGTTACCTTCCCCGGCGGTTTTCACGGCGTAGCGCATTTTCTGCAGCAGCCGCACGGGCAGCTCGTCCGCCACATCCAGCCGCCAGCCGTTAGCGCCTTGCGAAAGCCAATAGGGCAGCACGCCGTCTGTTTGGTTGAGCAGGAAAAACTGATAATCCGGATGGTCCTTCTCCACGGCGGGCAGCGTGTAAAACCCCCACCAGGCGTTATAATCGTCCGGAAATTCGAAAAACCGGTACCAGCTTGCATAGGGGGATTGCAGGCTCTGGTAGGCGCCCTTGCCCGGATAACGCCCATAGCGGTTGAAATACAGGCTGTCCGCGCCGGTATGGCTGAACACGCCGTCCAGCACGATGCGGATGCCCGCCGCCTGCGCCTTGGCCGAAAGCGATTGAAAATCCCGCAGGCTGCCCAAAACCGGATCCACCCGGTGGTAATCGCCCGTATCGTAGCGGTGGTTGGTGCGCGCCCGCACGATGGGGTTGACGTATAAAACCGTCACGCCAAGATCACGCAGATAGGGAAGCTTCTCCTCGATGCCCTTAAGCGTGCCGCCGAAAAAATCCAGCGCGCGGTTATCCCCGTTTTCGGGGTCTATGTCCAGCGCGGGCGGCTCGTTCCAGGTTGCGTGGAAGGAAGCGTCCGGGTGCGCGGCGGCGATTTGCGCCTGCCGTGCCCCGGAGACCGGCGCGCCGTCTTTCTTAAAGCGGTCGGGGAACACCTGGTAGAGAACGCCCTCGCGCAGGTAGTGCGGCGTTTCAAAGGCCGGGTCGTATACCGTAATCTGGAAGGCGTGCATCGTATCGTGCACAACCTGCCCTTCGCCGCCCAGGCCGTCGTCCCGGTTTCCGTAGCGAACGTCGCCCCAGTGCGTGTGGACGATGA
>CAYRPW010000054.1:0-3738 GCA_964426145.1 uncultured Oscillospiraceae bacterium | reverse complement strand
CAAAACAGCATCGGCGTCTGCGGCGCGGTGATTTCCGCCTCGTACCGGCCGCAGCCGACGGGTTTCATGGGCGTGAGCTGCTCCGCGCCGTCCCAGGTGCGCAGGGTGACGGCAAACGGATCGTCGCTGAAAAAGCGCAGCGTAACTACGCTTGCGCAGGGTACAGCCCCGATGGGGCTGCGGTCGCCGGGGGAATGGGAATCGTGGCGGAGCATCCAAGCCCTCCTTCACGAACGGCTGCTTTCATCATACCGTTTCCGGGCCGATTTATCAACTGCGCAGCCTAGGAAAGCCCTGCGTCGCGGCTGAGCAGCTGCATGTAAAACGTGGCTTCGATTTCCGTCCAGTTCTTCTTGCGCCGGTTCTCGCCAAAGGACAGGTGGCTGCCCATCACCGCGTAACCCTGCCTTTCCGCAAACCATTTGGCGGGGAATGCGTACCGGCCCGTTTCGGTTTGCAGGGTTGCAAGGCATTCGAGCAGCTCGCGGAACCACCGGGTTTCCCGCGCGGCGGGATACCGTGCGGCGTACTGCGCATAGAACAGCAGCTTCGCGGCATGGCCGCTCTCCAGAACCTCTCTGACGTTCAACCATCCGGGGCATTTCGGATCCCAGCCCATGCCGTGGTATACGCCGTTACCCTCCGCCAGAATGCCGTATCCGTCCGCAACGGCGCTGTGGAACACGTCGGTCAGGATATAGCGGAGCACGCTGTCGATTTTTGCGTCAACCGAAGGGTCCTGCAGGCTGTAAAGCGTGTGCAGCCCGGCGACGTCGTAGATCAGCGGGTAGGCGAAACCATACGTGTCAAGGATTTCCTGCCGGATGAAATGCTTTCTGTCCTTCCAGCACGTCGGAATCCCCGTCAGCTTCGCCCGCATTGCATCATCCAGATAGAGGCGGTAACCCTGCTCCCGTATGAAGTTTAGCATCTCGTTCAGGTTTGCCAGCATAAACCGCCGCGTTGCCTCGTCTGCCGCGCCAGCGAGTGACAAAAGGTTGGCCGTCAGGATGGCTGGGAAACTGCGGCGTTTCAGGGGCAGCCCATCATACTGCCCCATCATCGTAACGTAATGGCCGACCGCGTCCAGTACTTGGGGAAGCCCGCCGTGCAGCCCCAGCTGTACGGCTTTGAGCAGCGCGTTTTCCAGGCAATCGTCAAAGCTGCCGTGCTCCGCAAAGCGCCGCCCCCTTGACAGGTCCGGCTTGAGGTTATGAAGCCACAGCGATACCGCCGGGCAGGCAAACAGCTCGCTTTCCATGGCTTTTGCGGTTTTCGCATCGTAAAGAAGCTCGCGCGCGGTGCGGTAGCGTATCGGCGCGTCGGCGCAGTCCATCAAAAAACCGGTTACGGTCGGTTTCATCTTCGTTGTGTCAAAGCGTTTTCGTTGCCAGGGTTGCCTGATAATCGCGGATGGCTTTCAGAATTGCCTGCGTAGCCTCCGCCTCATCGGCGCCGTCGGCCGTAAGGGTGATGTCAAGCCCGGGTTTCATGGTTTGGGAAAGCATTCCCAGCATGCTTTTCAGGTTCACGGCCAGCCCGTCCTGTTCCAGGGTCAGGGTGCAGTGGAAGTGGCCGCCGGCGGTCGCCAGCTGTGCCGCAAACACCCGTGTGAAGGGCAGAAGCGGTCTGAGGTCAATCCGGGTCCGGATCATAATGGGTTCCTCCTCATATCGTTACGGGGGAATGTCCGTAGTTTCCTGGGCAATCTGCACCAAGCGGCGCATGCGGTTGTTCACGCCGCTTTTGCTGATGGGCGGGTTCATCCGCTGGCCTAATTCCGTCAGGCTCAGGTCGGGGGCCTGCAGGCGCTGACGCGCCATTTCCTGCAAGCCGGGCGGAAGCGAGGAAAACCGGTCGGAACTGAGCAGGGCTTCAATCAGCCGCATCTGGGCCGCGCCCGCGTTCATCTGCTTGCGCAGATTGGCGTAGTCGCAGTTCATGGCGCGGTTCACGTTGCCAAGCACCTGGCGTTTCACCAGCATGCTTTCCAGCGTCGTCACCGCCTGGTGCGCGCCGGCGGCCGTGAGAATGGTAATGATGTGCTCGCTTTGCTTTACGTAAAGGCTGACGGCGTTCTTGCGCTTCATCTGCCGCACGGGGACGTTCAGGCTGCGCAGGCAACGTACGATGCTTTGGCGAAGTTTTGCGTCTCTTGCGGAAAATTCCAGGTGGTAGGCGTTCTCCGGGTTCACCAGCGTGCCGCAGCCCAGAATGGCGCCGCGGATAAACGCATGGCGGCAGCAGCTCCGGGTGAGCTGAAAACGCGGAACGGTGGATAAAAGCATCGGGGCCGGGCCGGTTGTCACCATATCGAAACGGCTTAGCAGCGCGGGCGCTTCGTTGGGGCCGATGGTCAGCACATAGGCGCGCGTGCCGCCGAAGCGGGCATGGGTAACGTATTGCAGCTGCGCGGCGATGCCGGTTTCCTGTTGGATGGCGCGGTAGATGCGCCGGGCAATGGCCGCGCTTTCCACCGCAAAACGGACGCTGAGCTTACCCTGCCCCAGCAGCGACAGCGAACCCAGGCACAGGTACAACGCCGCGAGTTCAGCCTTGCGGCAGCAGGATTTTTCACACGGAACCCGGCAAAGCTCTTCCTTGCAGTCGGAGGAAAAAGACATAGGCTTCCTTTCGCTGCGTTCCACAACAAACAGCCGATCACTCGCCTTTGAGGTGGATCGACCGGTTCATCCATGTTTTATGGGGTTATTGTACGGTACATAAGCCGGGTTCGTCAAGTTGTTTTTATGGAACGTTTTTGGTATGATGAAGCGAAATCACCAAAGGGGATGGCAACGATGCAGAAGATCGGCGCGCTGGAAGCCGGCGGAACCAAGATGGTGCTGGGAGTTTTCGACGAGCGGGGCAGCGAGCTTGCACGGCATACCCTGCCGACGCTGACGCCGGATGAAACCGTACCCGCGATGCAGGCGTTTTTTGCGCAGCACCGCATCCAGTCGCTTGGCATCGGCTCTTTCGGCCCGGTGGATTTAAACCCCGCGTCCGCAACCTACGGTTATATCACCAGCACGCCGAAGCTCGCCTGGCAAAACTATCCGCTGCTTGCTGCCTTGCGGGATGCGCTGCAGGTTCCCTGCGCGTTTGAAACGGACGTCAACGCCGCCGTGCTTGCCGAGGCGGACCGCGGCGCGGCCGTGGGCCTTACGGACGCCGTCTATGTGACCATCGGCACGGGCGTCGGCGGCGGGGTGCTGTCCGGCGGCCGCCTGGTGCACGGCCTGCTGCATCCGGAAATCGGGCACATGCTGCTGCGCCCGCACCCGCAGGATACGAACCCCAAAGGCGTATGCCCGTACCACGACGGCTGCTGCGAAGGGCTTGCCGCAGGCCCCGCGTTATCCGCCCGCGCCGGAGGCAACGCGCAAACCCTGCCCGACGACCATCCCATCTTCCAAATCGAAGCGGAATATCTGGCCCAGCTTTGCATGAACCTGATCGTCACCGTAAGCCCGCAGCGCATCCTTCTGGGCGGCGGCGTGATGCAGCGGACGGCGCTCTTCCCGTTGATCCGCAGGCGGGTGCTGGAAATGCTCAACGGGTATGTGCAGGCGCCCGCCCTTTTGGACGGGATCGATACCTACATCGTGCCGCCCGCGCTGTTCCCCGTCAGCGGGCTGATCGGGGCGTTTTTGCTGGGCCGCGACGCGCTGCTGCAAGATACCCCGCGGGGGTAAGGCAGCCCAGCCGCCGCGCCTGCAGGAATGCTGCCGGGCT
>CAYRPW010000053.1:0-9590 GCA_964426145.1 uncultured Oscillospiraceae bacterium | reverse complement strand
GATCACTGTGCGGTTGGGTGAAAACGGCATGGGGTTCCCGTCCAGATACGCCTGCGTCAGCGTGGCCAGATACGCTTTCAAACGCGGCATATCCGCCTGACGGTTTACCGCTTCGAAGCAAAAACCGAGGTTTGCGCTGCGGATGATGCCGCCAATCTCACTGTCTCCCAGATCGCCTGCGACACAGCAGATCACCGGCATATCCAGCGCCATATACTCTAAAAATTTGCCGGGTATATTCCCCTGCCTGTTTTGCTCGTTCCACGCGGGCAGCAGCAGCGCATGCGATGATTTCTGCAAGCGCAGCGCTTCCTCTCTGGACACGAAACCGTGATCCTCTAAACAGCGTCCCAAACCGGCGTCGTTTGCCTGTTTGACGAAACCATATGTGTCCTGCCCCGCAAAAACCAGCGCGACGTTATCCGCGGCGATCAGCCCGTCCCGGATCAACTCCGCCAGCGCCGAGAAAAACGGCGATAAATCGCGTTTTTCACCATACATCTGCCCGCAATGGATAAACGATAACTTATCGGTTCTTTTGGGCGGGTTGGGTATGTACGGCTGATCCTCGGTATCAAAGCCGTTGAAAATGACAACTCCTTGATCCTCCATCCCCATCACGCGCAGGCAGCCGGCCGACACGGCGGTGATACAATCCGCGTTGCCGGTCACTTTTTGCCGATAGCGTTGCAAGCGGAACGTTTGCCAGGCGAACGGCATGGCAACCTCATCCCGGAAATCGGCGATCCAGCGCTTGGCAATTCCCAGTTTTTTCAGCCGGCAGGCCGCGGTATGACCGCTCAGAGGACCATAGGTGGAAAGTACCACGTCGTATTGCCTGCCCAGTTCTTTCCCTTTGCGTACGCAGGCGCGGGCAAACGCCGCATCGGCACGGTCATCCAAAAACAAGTATAAAGCGTTCTTAAAAACTCCCGCTGCCCGGGTACTTTCAGCAATTTTCCCAATTTGGGCAGGAGCCGCGGCAGAACGTTTGCGTTCCTTCCACCAGCGAAGGAGGCTGCGTTCACGCAGTATGTAAACTTCGGACAGGTATTGCAGATCACGCGCCAGCAGCTCATCCTGCACGGGTGACAGGCCGCTTCCCGCCAGCACCGTAACCGCATACCCCATTCGCTGCAGGTATTTTGCCAGTTTTGTGGCACGCACCGCTCCGATCTTATTCTGCGGCGCGAAACAATGGCTGATCAGCAGCACTTGTTTTGGCGCTGCTTTCTGTGTTTTTTTGCTTTCCCACGAAAATAGTGTCGGCAGAAGTTTCCCGATGGCGCAGCGTTCCGCCCAGCGTTCCTGCGCGGCTGCGCGCATCCGTTCCGCTTCCCGGAAGGTTTGCCGGTTGAGAATTTGCAGTGCGTTACCGACGGCTTCCGGCCCGCCGTCCCGATCAAAGAGCACGCCGACAGTGCCGTCGATCAATTCCGGTATGCCGCCGATTTGCGGTGCGACGACGGGGATGCCTGCCTGCAGAGCCTCCATCATCGTTACGGGGATGCCTTCGCTGACGCTTGTATTGATGAACGCGTCAAATGGTTTTTCCTCGTACAACTGGCGCACCCGTTCGGGTGAAAGAGCTCCCGCGAACGAATAAGTGACGAAAGGATGCGCCGACAGCTTTTCTTGCGCATACGCGCGGACGGCGGTTTCATCCGTACCCCCGCCAACATGCGTCCAGTTCAGCTTGCCGTCTTTCCAGTTTGCAAGCGTGTCGATCAAACGGGGAATATCCTTCACGGCAATCAGGGACGAACAGCTGATCAGGCGAAACTCGCCGTCCTGAAAGCGCGGTGCGGGAAAGCGGCTGCCGGTTACCGCCCCGGAAGACCCCACCATCACTACGGCCGTCTTTTCCGGCGGAATATGCACGTAGGATGACAATTGTTCCCGCGCGTATTCGCTGATGGGATATACCATGTCAAGCGTTTCGGCCATGAAGCATTTCATAAGGAACGGGTTCATCGCATTGCGCTGAACGTCGATATCAAATGCGTGCGCGCGCGCAATCGCACGCAGTTTCGGGTGTTTTCTTTTGCAAAGCGCAGCGGCAAAGCCGTCGTAGCTCATCCAATACGCATACAGGGTGGTCTGCTCCCGGTCGTTCAGCGTTTGTTCTATCCAGTATCCCAGTTTTTTTCCGCGAATCGTGAATACCAAAAGCTTCAGGATATTTCGGGCGTTTTGCTGTCCGGCGAAAATCAGCCGGCGAAGTTCCGACCAGAACAAGCGGCAAAACGGTGCGGCTAAACAAGCGCGCAGCGCGGCGAACCCAGGCCGCCTGCAAACGATGGTATCCGGCCTGTTCTCCGTGATTTCCGTGATCCCTTGAGCGCTGCACAGCACAACACGGTCAAAGGCAGCGCGCAGCCAGGGCAGTTCCTGCAAGAAAAACGGATCGGGTTTCCCGCCGCTGCCAACTCCGCAGGAACTGATGTAAACGACCGTTTTTTTCATGAATACAGCCTTTCCAAAATCGTCTGCATGACGCTGTTCCAGCTTAAGTGCTTTTCAGCATACGCGCGCATCCTGCCCGGCAGCGCGTCGTCTGCCTTCACCGCCTTGGCAAAGGTTACGACGTCATGCATGGATATCGGGGTTTCATCGTTTGGTACCCGCAGAAAGAACGAATGATTGTCCGGCAGTGCCGGATCGTCCACGGCGCTGATAAACGGCAATCCTCGCGCCATAAACTCACGCGCTTTAAGCGTCATGCCCTGCTTGAGCCCATAACGGAACATCCCAAGGCTTCCGATCCCCAAATCGCTCTGCGTGATGACCGTCTCCAGCGCTTGGCCGTAGCACGGACCGTGAAACGTAACGGCATCGCCAAGCCCCAGCTCTTGTGCAAGCTGTTTCCACCTGGCAAGCGATCCGTCGCCGTCGCCGCCTGCGAAATCAATCCGTACATCCGCTTCCCCTCGATACGCTGCCAGCGAACGGAGGATCCGGTCGTACCCATGCCAACCGCTCATGCTCGCCAGCGCCAGCAGGCGAACCGTTGCGTCTTCTTTTCGCGGCGCGTGCATCGTTTGACCATGGCAATCCACGCCGTTTACGATATTCATGGCCGGCCGGCCGTTTACCGAACCGCCGCAATCGTCGCCGATGACCGTGTATAAATCGACCCACGGGTTGAGTTTTTGCATCACACGGTCGGAAAAGCGAAACACTTGTCTGCGCAGGAAAAAGCGGTCGTTCTCCTGGGCAATCGGGTAAGTCGGAAACTCGACGACGAGCTTCCCTCCCTGCTTTTTCAGCATCCGCATCGTTTGGAGCGTTCCCGGAAAGGTCGGCATATACCGCAGGTAAAGAACGTCTATTTTTACACGGCGCAGGGCAAGCCGCGCCGCTTTCATCAGATCCGGAAAAATCTTCGTATGGTCATAACCGCGTATGCCGGCAAAGCTGTTCGCGCAGAGAAACTCCCGTTTGCCTTCCTCAAGCAGGTACATTCCCCGCGCGTCCCAGCCAACGGCATAAACCGCCCATCCAAGCGCGCGGGCGGCTTCCATCTGCCCGTCGAACTTCGCCTGCAGGTTTTCTCTGCGGTGCAGCGGATACTTCATCAAAAACAGTATGGCAGGCATCAGGGAGTGCCTCGCTTCCCGAGCTGTTCCAGATACAGCGCGGCAGTTTGCCGCAGCACAGGCGGCAAGCTATATTGCTGAATTACGGTACGGTTGCGTTCCCCTATCTGCCTTCGCAGATTGCCGTTGCCAAGCAGCGTTCGAAGCGCCGCAGCAAACCCGGCCGTATCAAACGGCTTGACAACAAACCCGCCTTCGCCCTCGCCGATCAAATCAGTATTCCCTCTCACGCCGGAAACCACGCACGGCAAACCCGCTGCCATCGCTTCCATCAGCGCGACCGGAAGGCCTTCGTGAAGCGAGGGAAACAAAAACACGTCCGCCATCAGAAGCAAGGTCGGAATATCGGTCCGAAACCCCAGAAAGTGAACGCGATCGCTGACATGGCATGCTTCCGCCAACTGCCTGAGCGATTTCTCCTGCCGCCCGACGCCGCAAAACACAAGCGCCGCATCGTCGATCTTTTCCAGCGCGCGGATGCATACGGCGTGGTTCTTGCGCCGCGTATGCTCTCCGACGGAGAGGATCACGGGCATATCGGAGTCGATACCCAGACCCTTTTTAACGGAAATGGGATCCACCCGCAAATCAAAACGGCGCAGATCCACACCGACGCCGTGTACGAAGGCTGTTTTCTTCGCGCGGAAACGCCGCACACGCTGAAAATCTTCCCGGTTGATGGTAATCAACAAATCCGTCAGATGCGCAAGCAGGCGTTCAGCCGGATAATAGAGAAGCCAATTGAGCAAAGACGCACCGTTAAAGAAGTGAAAACCGTGCGCCGTATAACATACTTTCGTTCCTTTGGAGCGGGCTTTGCGCGCTGCCAGACGGCCGAGCATTCCGCCGACGGGTGTGTGACAATGAATGAGCGCGTACTCTTCACCGTCAATCAGTGTTTTCAAGCGGCGGTATGCAAGCAGATTTCCGGGATGAAGCGGATTTCTGCGGAAATTGATCTCGAAATAACGATCGCAATTGGGTACGCTGGGCGGAGTTACGCCGGTATCGTTGCCCGCGCAGCAGTGCACTTCGTACCCCTGATCCCGAAACCATTGCATATACGGCAGATGAAACACCAGAATATGGCCGCGCAAAACCGTGGCGAGGAACAGCACTTTCTTCTTCATACCACGGCCTCCGTTTCCATAATGCTTTGCACAAACGGTACTTCCGGCTCCGGCATAAACCTGCCGCTCATGGAAAAATCATAGGTCAGCGTGCCGAATACCTTGCCGACTGTGCCGCCGCCGCGTCCAAACCAGTTAATCAGCTTCCCAAATCCCGGCAGCAGGATAAGCCTAACTCCATGCGCATCGGCAATCGCCTGCGCCAGCGCGTTCGTAGATACGTACGCGCTGTTCTGCGGAAAGAACAGGCCTCCCTCTCCGCTTTGCAGCAGCGCATCCATGAATTGGCAGAGCGTACCGATATACAGCATGCTGCGCTCGTTACGTACGCTGGGAAAAACGCGCAATTTGCGGATCAGCCTTGCAAGCCGCGGGTAATTCCCCTTGCAGCCCGGCCCGTAAATCATCGGCGGCCGCAGCACCGCCACGTGAAAATCGTCGTCTTCCAGCTCCCTGAGCGCAAGCTCCGCGTTCAGCTTACTCCGGCCGTATGCGGTGTTCGGTCGTTCCGGCGTATCCGGGCGAATCCGGCCGACTTCCATGCCGTATACGCTCATCGAGGAAAACAGCACAAACTGCTTCACACCGTCGTGCTTTGCTTTGCGCCCTGCCTCCGCCGCCAGCCTGTGATTCACCTGATCATACAGCTCTTGGTTATCGTCTGTTTCCTTCTGATGCGCGATACCGGCAACCAGTACCACCGACTGGTAGGGCGAAAAATCAAATGCCCGCCATTCGCTCCCCCGCATGTCCAGCGTATCACACTGAAAACGGGACGTATCCAACCGGGCAGACAGGGTTTCGCCGATATAGCTGCCTGCCCCTGCGATTAAAATACGGTTCACTTGTTTTCCCCCGCCTGTCGCCCGGAAGCCTGCATACCTTCCACAATATCCTGGCCGTTTCCAATCTTGGAGAACGTATGCAAAACGCATTGCATGTCAAGTTTTAAGCTGATATTGCGCGCATACAACCCGTCATACTTCGCTTTTTCTGCGTTCTCAAGCCGGTCGCGTCCCCGCACCTGGGCAAGGCCGGTTAAGCCGGGCAGCACGTCGTTGGCTTTCTCCAGATCTCTGAGTTCAATCAGGTCGAATTGATTCCATAGCGCCGGGCGCGGCCCGACGATGGACATCTCGCCTTTGAGTACGTTGATCAGCTGAGGCAGTTCATCCAAACTTTTCCGCCGCAGAAAGCCACCGCAGCGCGTGATGTTCTGCGTGGCATTCTCTAGAAGATGCGTCGGTACATCCCCCGGCGCGTCGGTTTTCATGGTGCGGAATTTCCAGATTTTAAAGTGCGTCTTATGGATACCGACGCGCTTTTGGAAAAAGAAAACGGGACCTTTCGAATCAAGCTTGATCCAAAGCGATATCAGCAAAAACAGCGGCGACAGGAGAATGAAGCCGCACAGGGCGAACAATACGTCAATCCATCGTTTGAAAAACCGCCGATACATGCGCCGCCCCCCGTCTTTCAATTCCCAATTTTACGCCCGGAGAAATCCAGCTGGTCCCATATCTTGGCCAGCGTTTTCTCGCCGATCCCCTTCACATAAATCAGGTCCTCGGGAAAATCGAATGCACCGTTCTCCGCCCGATCCACAAGCAGCGCGTCAATCTGGGTTTGATTGAGTCCGCTGATTGCGTGAAGTTGTGAAGCGTCCGCCGTGTTGACGTCAACAGAACCTGCAGGCCATTCGACGGGCTGCGTCGCAGCCTGCGGTTTCACCGTCGCGTAGACAAACTGCTTCGTTTCCAATGCTTCCCAGTGCCCTGCGATCAACGCGATACAAGCGACGATGAACAGCAAAAGAAAACCTGCCGCCCACGCTTTGCGCGTCATACGTTCTTTCGTACCTTCTGGCCGGCGGACGTATCCTCCAGGATATAGCCTGCGGCTTGTATCGCATCGCGCAGTTCGTCGGAACGCTTCCAGTTTTTACCTGCGCGGGCCGCAGCGCGCTCTTCCAGCATCGCTGCGATTTCAGGGCTCATCTCATGGGTTCGTTTCATCAGCAGGCCGAGAATATCCGTCATTTTGTACATCGTCTGCTCTGCTTTTTGCAGCGCCTGAAGGCTGACGCCCGACGGGGGGAGCTTGAATATTTCACGGATCAGCTCAAACAGCGCGCCGATCGCATCCGCCGTGTTCAAATCATCGGCCATGGCGGCGTTGAACTTCTGAAGCGATCGATCCGCTTCGTGCATCAGGGTCAGCTCGCCGTCGTTGGGTTCGCGGTTTTCGGCGGTTTGCAGCAGAAACTGCAGCTGATCCCGCGCTCCGTACAAACGCTCCAAGGCGCTGGCGGCCTGCGCGATCATTTCGCGGCTGAAGTTGACGGGGCTGCGGTAGTGTGCGGACAGCATAAACATCCTGACCGCTTCCAGATCGAATTCCTCGGCAATTTCACGTACGGTGAAGAAGTTGCCCTCAGATTTGCTCATTTTCTCATTGTTGACGTTAATGAAGCCGTTGTGCATCCAGTACCGTACGTAGGGCTTGCCCGTAGCGCCTTCGCTTTGCGCAATCTCGTTTTCATGATGCGGAAACAGCAAGTCCTTCCCGCCGGTATGAATGTCAATCGTCTCCCCCAGATAGGCCATGCTCATCGCCGAGCATTCGATATGCCAGCCGGGACGCCCCGGTCCCCACGGACTCTCCCAGGCGGGTTCGCCCGGTTTCTGCGCTTTCCACAGCGCAAAATCCAGCGGATCTTCTTTCTGCTCGTTCACATCCACACGCGAGCCGCTCTCCAAATCTTCCAGCTTCTGCCCGCACAGGCAGCCATACGCGGGAAAGGCGTGCACGCGGTAATATACGTCTCCGCCGCTTTCATAGGCAAGCCCTTTTTGAATCAGCGTTTCAATCAGCGCGATGATCTGCGGTATATGCTCCGTAGCCCGCGGGTGCACCGTTGCCGGGCGAATCCCCATCGCTTTTGCGTCGACGTAATACTCACGGATATAGCGGTCGGCAAGCGCCTGTACGGTAATTCCTTCTTCGTTTGCGCGCTGGATCATCTTGTCGTCGATATCGGTAAAGTTCTGCACGAAGGTCACCGCATACCCGATGGATTCCAAATACCTCCGCAAAACGTCGAAAATCGTAAACGGGCGCGCGTTGCCGATATGGAAATAGTTATACACCGTCGGGCCGCAGGCGTAAATACCCACCTTGCCGGGATGAACGGGAATGAACTCCTCTTTCCTGCGCGTTTTGCTGTTATAAATCTTCATGGTTTCCCTCATCTTTCCCCGGCTGTTCCGACGACTCGGTTTCAAACTTCCGGCTGCATTTGCCGATGCGCTCCACATCCTCGTCTTCACAGCCGAGGCGGCGGGCATGCCGCACCAGGCACTCCTCCAGAAGCACAAGCCGTTCGTATAGCACCTGCATGCGGTCTTGCATCGGATCGGGCAAGTTGATTTGATCAAGATCCACGTCTGCGGCGTGCACGGTCTTTTTCACGATCCGTCCGGGATTGCCCACCACGGTACAGTATGGCGGCACGTTCTTGAGGACGATGGCTCCGGCACCGATTTTGGAGTGATCTCCGATGGTAATCGGCCCCAGCACCTTCGCGCCGGCCCCGATGGTAACGCCGTTTCCGATGGTCGGGTGACGCTTGCCGACATCTTTTCCCGTGCCGCCCAGCGTTACGCCCTGGTAGATGGTCACATCGTCGCCTACGACTGCCGTTTCACCGATGACCACACCGTCGCCATGGTCGATAAAAACCCTGCGCCCGATGGTGGCGCCGGGGTGTATTTCAATGCTGGTCTTTCTACGCGTGTTCTGGCTGATAATGCGGGCGAGAACGGGATGCCCGCTCTCCAGCATCGCATGCGCGCGCCGGTGCCTGCGCAGCGCCGTAAGGCCCGGATAGCAATGCTTGACGATCCACTTGCTGCTTGCCGCAGGGTCGCGCATCAGGATCGCTTCCACATCTTCCTTGTCACGCAGCCGTCGTTCTTTCCAATTCATATCAGCAGCTCCTTAATTCTTACGGTGGAAACCTTCCCAGGTTCCGTCAAACACGGCGTCCAGCTCATTGATCATCACTTCCTGCGCGCTGATCGGCAAGCCGTTGTCCGGGTGTCTGCGGATATAATCGCCGCAGGGATCCATACGCCAACACTGCCTGTTATCCATCAGCTGCAGCCGCAGCACATTCTCAACGGCGCGTTTACAGGCTTTGTCCTGAATGAGAAACATCAGTTCGTACCGCCTGTCCAGGTTCCGCGGCATCCAGTCCGCGGAGGAAAGATAGACTTCCACGTTTCCTCCGTTTTCAAACCGGAAGGCCCGCGCGTGTTCCAGATGACGGCCGATGATCGAAGTGATTTGGATATTCGGGCTCAGTCGTTCATCATCCGGAATCAACGTACAGATGCCCCGTACGATCAGCTTGATCTTCACCCCGGCAGCGGATGCATCATACAGCGCATCGGCTACCTGTTCGTCCAGAAGCGAATTCATTTTCGCAACAATACCGCTGGGGCGGCCGGCGAGTGCGTGTTCCTTCTCCCGTTGTATTAATGCGAACACCTTCGCCTTCAGGCTGGTGGGGGCAGCGATGAGCGCGTCCGTATGAACGTTGCGGCTTTCGCTTTCCAGTGCTTGAAAAAACGTTTGCACGTCCGCGCCCAGCTGTGCGTTGGCGGTGAGAATACCCATATCGGTATAGATTTTCGTGTTGCCGTCGTGGTAATTACCCGTACCCAGATGCACGTAGCGCCGAAGTTCCCCATCCTCCCGGCGCGTAATCAGGATGGCCTTGCTATGGGTTTTCAAGCCGCGGATGCCACATATGACCTCGCACCCGGCGCGGCGCAGGCGGTCGGCGTTGGCGAGGTTG
>CAYRPW010000052.1:766-9607 GCA_964426145.1 uncultured Oscillospiraceae bacterium | reverse complement strand
AGTCGTCCGGGGTTCCCTGGCGGATTTCCAGGATCACGACATCGTCGCCGAACGTCAGCGCGCCGTCTTTAGTCAAGGTCAGGCGTATGCCGTACTGCGGGTTGGGCTGGGGGATACGGTCATGCTCGATGGGAATTATTGCGCAAAGCCAATAGATATAGACGATCGCTCCGCCTTCCTCCGTTTGAATATCCGGCCCGTTGCCCGCGATGTTCTTTAAGAAATGGGTTGCGCAGTACACGGTTTTGTCGCTGGATTGATATAACCGGATGGCGTAGGCATCCATGGGCATATTGCGGTAATAAGGGCTATCCACCAGATAGTGATATGCCGCGTATCCGGTAATGACGAGCGCCAGCGTCAGCGTCACGGCAAGCAGCGCGGTGCGGAGGCGCTTCCAGCCCATCGTTTTGCGCAGGCCGGATACCGCAGTTTGAAACGATAACGCTTCGGCGGCGTTCCCGCCGTTTTGCGTGGTGCATATCTCGCTTTGCATTTCGGCGTATACCTGCGCGCACGGCTCGCAAGTTGCCACATGGGCCTCAACGAATCTACGGCTTTCGCTGCTGGCAACCTTGTCGATCACCTGCGGCATTAAATCGCGCGCGATGGCGCAGTCTTTATCCATGCGTTTCTTCCTCCCTGATTTGTTCCTGCAGTTTTAGTTTTGCGCGGTAGTAGGTTACGCGGGCCCAGCTCTCACTTTTCTCAAACAGTCCGGCAATATCAGCGAAACGCAGATCGCCGAAGACGCGCAGCGTGAAAACCTCTTTGTACGGTTCCGGCAGTTCGTGCAGCAGGCGGTGAAACAGCCCGACGTTTTCCGACCGGAAGAAAAGCGCTTCCGGCGAGCGCTCCTGCGCGTCTCCTGCCTGTGTTACGGCAGGCGTGCAGTGTGCCGTCCGGCGCTTTTGCCTGCGGCAGTAGTCAAGGTACAGGTTTCGGGCGATGCCGATCAGCCATGTTTCCACCGCGCAATCCTCCCGAAAGGAATCGATTTTCTTGAGCGCTGCGAAGAACGCGGCCTGCGTGATTTCTTCCGCCAGCGAAGGATTGCGGCTCAGCGACAGCAGATACCGGTAAACGGCGCTGAAATAGCGGCGATAGATCGTCTCGTAGTCCTGCACCGGCTCATCTCCTTTACGGGTTAGACGCGGCGAAAGCGGATTCGTTACAGAGGAGTTCGTTTTCCGCCTGCGGAAGCCTGCCATGCCGCGGTATTCCATCATATTTGGTGGATAATTTTCGAATATGATCAAACCAAAACCGTCCGCCGCGCGTCTTTACTGGGAGAAACGGAGGGCGCGTAATGCGAAAAATCGCAGGATGGATCTTTGCGCTGCTGCTTGTACCGGCGGCGGCAGCGCAGGCGGAAACGGAGATCGTACTGACATTCGGGGGCGACTGCGTGCTGGGTACGCGGGAAGAATGGATGGGCACGCCCGGTAATTTTTTGGATATTGTCGATCAAAACGGCCTGGACTGGTGCTTTTCCGGCATTGCCGAACTGTTTGCGGCGGATGATTTGACCTTGGTCAACCTGGAATGCGTTCTGCAGGACGATTCCACAGGCCACAACTTTAAAAAGCAGCATACCTTCCGGGGTAAAACCGCCTATACGCGGATGCTGACGGGCGCAAGCGTGGAGGCGGTGAACGTTGCCAATAACCATTTTGTGGATTACGGCCAGAGCGGGAGAACCAGCACGCTGAGCGCGCTGGACGCGGCCGGTGTTTACTATTGCGGGTATCGGCACTTGTTCGTTTATGAGATGGACGGGATCAAAATCGGCTTCGGCGGTTGCCGTGAAACGGTGTTTTATGAGGAAAACAAGGCGTATATCTACCGGGATATTCAGAAATTGCAAGCGCTTGGCTGCGACGCCGTGGTGTATTCCTGCCATTGGGGCACGGAATACAGCCCCCTGCACAATAAGCGGCAGGAGACAATGGCGCAGTATGCCATCAACAGCGGTGCAGATATTGTGGTGGGTACGCATGCACACGTGCCCCAGGGCGTCGAAAACCGCGACGGCTGCGTTGTGCTCTACGGCCTTGGCAATCTGGTGTTCGGCGGCACGCAGGAGCTGGCAACGTTCGACGCGCTGCTTGCGCGGGCTACGCTGCGCTTTACCGACGACCATCAGTACCGCGGCGTGCAGATCGAGCTGATCCCCGTGCTTACGTCCGGCAGCGCTCCGGTCAACGATTTTCGGCCGGTGCCTGCCACCGGGGAAGCTGCGGCGCGTATCCTTTCGCTCGTCCAGGCGGATTCTGCGCTGGACGTCGGCCAAGCGCTGTGGTTTCCGGCGGCGCAGCGCTAAGCGGGGTGCTGCGCATAGCGGAATGCCTATTCGTTTCGTGCCCGCAGTTGTGCGGGAAAGCCGTGTCGGTGTGCCGGTGTTTCCGCCGCGCCAAGGCAAACGCCCCGGCAGCGGATTGCCGGAGCGTTTTTCGGTTACCGGAAGCCAAACGGATTCAACCCGGCGCGGCCTCGCCCCAGAAAAATCCCTGGTACCGCCGCAGGGAGAGATCGCCGGAAGCCCGCATCTGCACGGTGAGCGCGCTGCCCCGCTTGGAAAACAGCAGCTCCATGCCGCAGGGCGCGGTGCCGATCTGGTGGCAGCGCAGGCGCAGCGTTCCCGCTTCGCCAAAGCCCGCCAGGGTGAGGCACCGCGTATCCCAATGCGGCAGAATGCCGTCGCAAACTTCGTTAAATCTGTACGGGTACGCGTGTACGCCGTCCGCCCACTGCAGCCGTACTTCCTGGTTGGAAAAGCATACCTCCCGCAGGGCGGTATCGGCGCTTGCCATGCGGAAACGCGCGGCAAACGGTACGGCAAACGCTTCGCTGTGCGGCAGCGGGCGCACCCTGAGCGTTTGAAGCGCTTCCGTGAGCGCGTCCCGGCCGGCTTGCGGTTCGTCCGTCACCGGCACGGCGGGGACCAGCTCCTCAAAAAACGCGTCGTGGATGTTCTGCGTTCCCAGCGGGTCCAGCTGCGTATCGCCGATCGTGCACAGGATCAGCTGTTTGTCGGGGCAGATCAGCGCCAGCTGGCCGCCCATGCCGTAGAGCATGTAACCGTCGCGCACGCGCCAGAACTGGTAGCCGTAGCCCAGCCGTTCTTCCGGGATCGGCTGGAACGGGGTGCCGATCTGTTTTTGGGTCGCCCTGCGCAGGTAATCCTCCGGGATCAGGCCGCGGCCGCCGTCCAGCAAAAGCTGCGCGGTTTTGCCCAGATCCCGCAGCGACAACAGAAGCCCGGTGCCGCCCTGCGCCGCGCCGGACGGGTCGGTCAGCCAGGCCTTCGGGTCGTCCGCGCCGATGGGCGCAAACACGCGGCGGGTTAAAAACGAAAGCAGCGTTTCGCCGCTGAGCCTCTCGCACAACGCGCCCAGCACCTGGGTGCTGGAGGTATCGTACGAAAACACCGTGCCCGGCTCATGCGAAGCCGGGGCGGTGAAAAACGCGGAAGTCCAGTCGGCATCCGCGGCCGGGTCGTACGTGGTTTTCGCGTAACAGGTCGCCATGCGCAGCATATCACGGATGGTGAGGCGCAACAACCGCGCGTCGGTTGCGGCGGTCACCCTTTCGGGAAAATACCGGACAAGCGGGTCATCCAGGCAGAGCCTGCCCTCGGCCTCCAGCATGCCGACCGCAAGCGACACCATGCTTTTGCTGACCGAATACATCCGGTGCATCTCGCCCTTGCGAAACGGGGCGTAATAGCCCTCGGCCTGCACAGCGCCTGCGAAGCGCAGCTCAAAGCCGTGCAGCAGCACGTCCTGTCGCTCCATGCGGTTCACGAAGGCGAGGATGGCCCCGGCGGGAATATGCGGTGTTGCAGGCATCGGCATTCTCCTTCTCCACGGCGGGCTGTATTTGCGTTGCCGCGGACCGCGTATACGCGGCAGCCTGCCGGGATACGCGGGGCGGTATTGTATTTCCGGCAGTGCCCCGTTATACTGTTGCCAGCCGGAAAAACCGAAGAAACGGGAAAACGGAGAGGGTACGATGGATTACATTGCGGGGAACAAAGCCGCCTGGGAAGAGGCGTTCGAGCACCGCTACGAAGGCTGGTGCGAACATATGGCGCAGCGGCTGCGCGCCGAAACCCTGCCCTACGTAAACCCGATGCTTACAGACGCGCTTTTGCGGCTCGACCTGAAGGGCAAGGCGGTTGCGCAATTTTGCTGCAACAACGGGCGGGAGATTCTCTCCGTCATGGGCCTTGGCGCGGCGCGCGGCGTTGGGTATGACATCGCCGAGAACATGGTGCAAAGCGCGCGGGAAACCGCGGCCGCCGCGGGGATCGCCTGCGAGTTTCAGGCCTGCAACGTTCTGGACATACCGGACGCCTATACCGGGCAGTTCGATTTTGTGTTCTTCACCATCGGCGCGATCACATGGTTTCAGGACTTGCAGGCGCTGTTTGCGGTGGCGGCCCGCTGTTTACGGCCCGGCGGGATGCTGATGATCAACGATTTCCACCCGCTGATCAACATGCTGCCCCTGCCCGGCGAGGACGCGTTCGACGCCCAGTCGCCCAACCGTATTGCGTACTCGTACTTCCGCGCGGAGCCGTGGCTGGAACAAAACAGCGGCGCGTACATGACGCAACACCGGAATACGCAGATTTTCACCAGCTTTTCGCATACCATGGAAGCGATTGTCAACGCGCTGATCGGCGCAGGCCTTACGATCGCTTCCCTGCGGGAGTTTGACACGGATATCGGCATGACGGACGCGTACGACGGCTTGGGATACCCGCTTTCGTATATCCTCACGGCGGTGAAGCCCAGCGTCTAGCGCTTTTGGAACACGGGCATCGTAGTCAGCGGCGCGGGCGCGGTAATCCAGCCGCCGCCGTTGTGCGTTTCGCCCGTATCCACGTTTTCCCACGTGCCCGCGGGCAGGTACACCCGGCGGGAACGCTGCCCGGGCTGCATCACGGGGGCCACGAGATAGCGGTCTCCGAACAGATACTGGTCTTTCAGGCCCGCGCAGGTTTCGTCCGCCGGGTATTCGTAAAACATCGGGCGCATCACGGGCTTGCCGGTTTCATGCGCCTGGCGCATGGTATCGCGCACGTAGGCGCGCATGGCCTGCCGCACGTTTAGGTACTTCACCAGAATGGGGTAAGCTTCTTCGCCGTAGCTCCACACCTCGTTGGGGCCGCCCGTGAACAATACCGGCTCCCCGTTGGCGCGCGCCGGGGTTTCGTGCGGCTCGCGGTCGCCGTGCAGGCGCATCACGGGGCAGTACGCGCCCCACTGGAACCAGCGGATGAACAGTTCCCGGAACGCCGGGTCTCTCGGGTCGCCGCCCATGAAGCCGCCGATGTCCGTTGTCCACCACGGGATGCCCGCAACGCCCATGCTGAGCCCCGCGCACACCTGTTTTCTGAGGGTTTCCCAGTCGGAGTGAATGTCGCCGCTCCACACCAGCGCGCCGTAGCGCTGGCTGCCCGCCCACGCGCAGCGCAGCAGGTTTACGGGCAGCTCCATGCCGCTTTCCCGCATGCCTTCGTAAAAGCCGCGGGCGAACAGCTGCGGGTACACGTTGCCCACGCGCAGCACGGAACCCATATGGTAACGGTAATTATCGTAGTCGTAGGTGCCGTATTCGGGCTCGGCTTCGTCCAACCAGAACAGCGACACGCCCTGGTCCAGATAGTTTTTCCTGCACTTGTCCCACACGTAGGCGCGCGCCTTTTCGTTGGTGGCGTCAAAGAACATGCTGTCACCGCCGAAGCGCATGCCGATCTGCTCGCCGTGCTCTGCCTGCACCAGGTAGCCCTGCTGGCGCATTTCCTTGTAGTTTTCGCTTTCCAGCGATACCTGCGGCCAGACGGAAACCATCAGCTTGATCCCCATGGTTTCCAGCTCGTCCGCCATGGCCTTGGGATCGGGGAAAAATTCCGGGTCAAACCGGAAATCGCCCATTTTGGGCCAATGGAAGAAGTCGCATACGATCACGTCGATGGGCAGCCCCCGGTGCTTGTGCTCCCGCGCGACGGAAAGAAGCTGTTCCTGGTTCCAGTAGCGCAGCTTGCACTGCCAGTACCCAAGCCCGTATTCGGGCATCATGGGCGCAAACCCGGTGGCCTTGGCGTAGGCGAGGCTGATGTCAGCGGGGCTTTCCCCGGCGGTGATCCAGTAATCCATCTGCCGGGTGCATCTTGCCTTCCAAAGCGTGTAGTTTTTGCCGAACGCCGCTTCGCCCACGGCGGGGTTGTGCCAGAGGAAGCCGTACCCGCGGCTGCTGAGCACAAACGGCACGCTGGCCTGGGAGTTGCGGTGCGCAAGTTCCAGCACGCAGTGCTTTACGTCCAGGGTTTCCTGCTGGTACTGGCCCATGCCGTACAGGCGCTCGCCTTCCATCCCGTCAAAGCGCACGCAAAGCGCATAGTCGCCGCCGGGCTGCGGCGCAAACGCGCGGGGCCGAAGCGCCAGCGCGCCGCTGCCGCCCGTTTCCCTGAGCAGCACCTTGCCCTGCGCGTCGGTAAAGGTGACGGACGCGTACCCGTGCCAGTCGTCCACATTCACCTCGGCGGTGATCCCGCCGTTCTTTATGCGGGCGCTCCTGTCCTCCACGGTGATTTTCGGCACCGTCGCCTGCGGCTCCAGCAGCGCCCAGCGGTCGTCGGTCAGCTCGCCCATAGGCACGGCGCGCACGCGGAGGCTGTTTTCCCCCCAGGCGCGCAGCTCCAGCGTTTCCCCGTGATTTTGAAAAATAAGCGCCGTCGGATCGGTTGTAAAATAACGCATGGTTTCGTCCTCCTGTACTTTGTATATACTCTACTCTGTGCGGTAAAACTTGTCAATTTCTGCGCGTGTTGTTTTCACTTTATTCACGTTCGCGCCGCGGCCGCGCGTCAAGCGTATTGACAGGCTTTTCCGTTATGGGTTACGATCCGGGTTAGAACGAAACGCCCCGCCGCCGCGGCGGGCATTGCGCAAACGACTGTCGGGGGCATATGTATGAAGGTTGACGTGATCATCATCGGCGGGGGCGTCGCCGGGCTGACGGCGGCCGCGTTTCTGGGCAAGGAAGGCCGAAGCGTTTTGCTGCTGGAAAAGGAAGAAACGCCCGGCGGGCTGGTGGGTTCGTTCGCCGTGGACGGCTTTACGTTTGACTGGGGCATCCGCGCGATGGAAAACTCCGGCGTGCTGCTGCCCATGCTCAAAGCTCTCGGGCTTACGGTGGAGTTCCTGCCCAACGAGGTATCCGTAGGCATCGGGAACGACGTTTTACGCCTCACCTCGCCGCAAAGCCTGGAGGAGTACCGCAGCCTGCTTGCGCGGTGCTTTCCCGCGGACGCGGCGGATATCGACCGGTTCATTGCCGTCGTGAAACAGACCATGCGGTATATGGACGTGCTCTACGGCATTGATAATCCGCTGTTTATGGACCTGAAAACAGACCGCGCCTATGTGTTCCAAACCCTGCTTCCGTGGATGGTGCGGTACCTGCTGACGGTCGGGAAAATCCAGAAATTGAACCTCCCCGTGGAAGAATACCTCCGTGGGATACTCGCCAATCCGGCGCTGACCGATATCATCGCGCAGCATTTTTTCAAGGCGACCCCCGCGTTTTTCGCACTTTCCTATTTCAGTTTGTATCTGGATTACAACTATCCCAAAGGCGGCACGGGCACGCTGATCCGGGCGCTTGAACGCTTTATAAGTTCGCATGGCGGCGTCATTCAAACCGGCGCGCGGGTGGTGGCCTTCGATCCGGCCGCCCATACCGTCACCACGCAGGACGGCGCGGAACACGCGGGGGATGCGCTGATCTGGGCCGCGGATATGAAGGCGATGTATGCGGCCGCGGCCGATTCGCCGTCGCTTGCGGAGGGGGTGCGCGTAGCCGCCAAACAGCGCAAAGAAAGCATCCGAAATTTAAAGGGCGGCGATTCGGTGCTGACGCTGTATGTGGAGGCAGACGTGCAGCCCTCGTACTTCGGCGGCATCCATAGCCCGCATTTCTTCTACACGCCTGAAAAAACGGGGTTAAGCACCCTGCCCGTCCGCCAGATCCAAACCGGCGCAGGCGCGTTTACGCAGGATCGCGCCGCCCTGGAAGCCTGGGTGCGCGCGTATCTGCGCCTGACCACGTATGAAATTTCCGTTCCCGTCCTGCGGGATGCCGCCCTTGCGCCGCAAGGCAAAACGGGGCTGATCATCAGCACGCTGATGGATTATTCCCTGTGGAAGCAACTCGACGATGCGGGCTGGTACGAAGCGTTCAAAACGCTCTGCCGGGAGCAGATTTTGGAAACGCTGATCCGCTCCGTTTACCCCGCGCTGGAAGGCAGGGTGCAAAGCGCGTTCGTGTCCACGCCGCTTACGCTGGCGCGTCGCACCGGCAATACGGACGGCGCGATCACCGGCTGGTCGTTCGAAAACCCGGCGATCCCGGCGGTGTCCAAAATGATGCAGATTGCCAAAGCCGTGGCAACGCCGTTTCCCGGCGTATACCAGGCGGGGCAGTGGTCGTACAGCCCTTCCGGCCTGCCGATTTCCATGCTGACCGGGAAAATGGCCGCGGACGCGGCGTTAAAGCGCCTGCGTTAAGCCCGTCAGCGCCAGACTCAGTTCCCAAACCCGGTCGCGCACGGCGCCGTCCAGCGCGTGGGGCATGGGCTTTTCGTCGATCGTCAGGTTGAAAAACCTGCCGGACGTCCCGCTGAGTTCCGGGGCCGCCGCAAGATAATACAGCGCTTCGCCCGCAATGGCCGGATCCTTCAGAAACGGCCGGATGAACACGCGCTGCCATGCGCGGTAGAGCCAGCCGTTGTTCTGCCCGATGGCTGTGCGCACCGCGCCCGGGTGCATC
>CAYRPW010000052.1:0-756 GCA_964426145.1 uncultured Oscillospiraceae bacterium | reverse complement strand
CCGTCGGCGCGATCGTGATGCCCAATGCGCGCGGCACCGCGCCCGGATGCATCGCGTTGATGGTGACGGCCGAATCCTTTAAGAGTGCGGCCAGCGTCCATACGGTCATGATCTGCGCTGTTTTGGATGCTCCGTAGGCGCGCAGCCCGAAATAATGGCGGGCGCTCCAGTCCAGATCATCGAGGTTCAGGCCGCCGAAGCGGTGACCCTGGGAGTTCACCTGGAGGATGCGACCCTGCGCGCTTTGCTTTACGTTGGGGAGCAGCAGCATCGTCAGCAGGAAGCTGGCCAGATGGTTGACCTGGAACACCAGCTCGTTGCCGTCCGCCGTAAGGTGCCTGCGCGTGCAGTGCAGCCCCGCGGCGTTGATCAGCACGTCGATCACCGGGTATCCCGCCCGGATGGTTTCGGCGGCCCTGCGCACGTCGGCAAGGCGGCTGAAATCGGCAATCACCAGGCCGACGGTCACCGAATATGCGGTTTCCAGCTCTGCTTTCACGGCTTCGGCCTTCGCTTCATTGCGCGCCACCAGCACCAGGTTTGCGCCGCCCGCGGCCAGCCGCCGTGCTGCTGAAAGGCCGACGCCGGAGGTTGCGCCTGTGACGACGCAAAGCTTTCCCGCCATGGACGCGGCTGTGCTGCGCTGCTTAGCCCGCCCGTTTTTCAGAAACGCCAGATCTTCGAGATGGTATTTCATCCGTTCACCCGAACTTCCTGCGCATAAAGCGGCGGTACGGTTTTTTGAACCAGGGGATG
>CAYRPW010000051.1:7260-9646 GCA_964426145.1 uncultured Oscillospiraceae bacterium | reverse complement strand
AGCATCCCGCCGATGCGCCGCAGCAGCGGCTGGTGCTGCCGAAGCCATGCGAACACGTTTTTCAGCCATTGGTACAGCACGATGAACAAGAGCATCGGCACCGATAATCCCAGCGCGAACACCGCGAGCGAAACCATGCCCGTGGTCACCGTGGCGCTGGATGCGGCCAAAATCAACGCGTTGGCAAGGATGGGGGTCAGGCAGGGCGTCCAGCTCAGCGAGATCACCACGCCGAACAACAACGCCGAAAAGAAACCCGTGGGGCGCAATGCGCCGAAGCGCTCCGTCCACCGCGGGGCTTTCACGCCCTGCAAATGCAGCAAATCCGCCGTCCATAAGCCGAACAGGATCATCAGCACCCCGGTCACCAGGTTCAGCGTTCCGCGATCGGTGTTTTTCAGCACCCCGCCGATCAGCCCCGCGCCTGCGCCCATGAGCGTGAACAGCAGAATGAACCCAAGCGCCAGGCCCAGGCAGCGCAGCAGCACGCTTTGCCAGGTGCTTTTTCGCTCGTCCGAGCCGCTGCCTACCAGGTAAAGCGCGTACACGGGCAGCATCGGCAATATGCAAGGGGAAACGAAGGCCACCAGGCCGCCGAGAAAATTAGCCCACAGAGAAAGCGGTTGCGCGGCTGCCGTCAACATCGCGGCTTCCTCAGTCGGCGGCCGCCGCGCCTTCGCGCAGGGGAACGCTCATGCCGTCCAGCACTCCGGCGATGGTATCATAATCCAGCGCGCTTGCCACCGCGTAGTTCAGGTAGCCCTCCGCGTCGATGAAGATGCTGGTGGGATATCCGGGCACGCCCACGATGCCGGTGATCGTGAAATCCTCGTCCTCCACCGTGTAAACGCCTTCCAGGCCGTATTTCGCAACGACGGAAGCCGTGTTATCCGCGTTTTCGCCGTCCCACGGGTGAATCAGGATGATCGCCAGCGATTCAGGGTCATACGCGTCATAAATCGCCTTGATGTCGGGCATTTCCTCCATGCAGTACGGGCACCACTCGGTGAAGAAATTCAAAAACAGCACCTTGCCTTCGTACAGGCTTACGTCCAAGGCGGTGCCGTCGAAGAAATCCAGTACGTAAACAGGCGCATCGGCTTCCGCCGTTTCGCCTGCGGCAGCCTCATCCGCGCTTTCGGCCAGCGCTGCCCCGGGCAGCATAGCGGCAACCAGGAATATACCCAGCAGTATTTTGAGTAGGGAACGCATAATCATCCACCCCTTTCGCAACCATTATACCAGAAAGCTATGGCGTTGAAACGCTTTGTTCTTTACGCAGATTATCCTGCATGGTATAATGCAAATTGTTTTATACAGGGTGCCGTACGCGCCTTGTGTGGAAACCGGAACCCAGCACTCCATCTTTAGGGAGGGAAACGGTATGCCTTTGGGTATTTCAACGAAAGCCGCCGGAATCGCGCCATCCGCCACGCTGGCCCTGAACGCCAAGGTAATCGCCATGAAAGCCGCCGGTGAGAAGGTCATCGGCTTTGCCGGTGGAGAACCGGATTTTGATACGCCGGTTTCGATCCGCGACGCGGCTAAACTGGCGCTGGACAGCGGGAAAACCCGTTATACCGCTGCAGCCGGTATGGTGGAACTTCGCAAGGCAATCAAAGACAAACTGAAGAGAGAGAACGGACTGGACTACGATATCGATCAGATCGTCGTTTCCAACGGCGCTAAACATTCCATTTTCAACGCATTTTTCGCGCTGATCAACGAAGGCGACGAAATCATCATCCCCACGCCCTGCTGGGTCAGTTATCCGGAAATGGTGAAGATGTGCGGGGGCGTTCCCGTTTTTGCCCAAACCACGGAAGAGGACAATTTCGTACTGAAACCCGACGCGATCGCGGCCGTGGTAACCGAGAAAACGAAAGCCTTCATGCTGACCTCGCCCAGCAATCCCAACGGCAGCTGCTGGGGGCTTGCCGATCTGCAGGCGCTTGCCGATCTGGCGGTGGAACGGGACTTTTACATCATCACCGACGAAATTTATGAGCACTTGTTGTATAACGGCGAGACGAACATCTCCATCGCAACGCTCGGCGAGAAAGTCAAAGAGCGCACCATCGTCATCAACGGCGTCAGCAAAACCTATGCGATGACAGGCTTTCGCATCGGCTATGCCGCCGGTCCCAAAGATGTGATGAAAGCGATCGAAGCCTGCCAAAGCCAGGCGACCTCCGCGCCCAATACGCCCGCGCAGTTCGCATCCATCACCGCCCTCACCATGTCGCAGGAATCGGTGCACGCCATGTGCCAGGTGTTCAAGGAACGCCGCGACGCGCTTGTGGACGGCCTCAATGAAATCGAGGGTATTTCCTGCCTGCGGCCGGACGGGGCTTTTTACGTGATGATGAACGTGAAGCGGCTGATC
>CAYRPW010000051.1:0-7250 GCA_964426145.1 uncultured Oscillospiraceae bacterium | reverse complement strand
AAGAACGGCACGCTGATCGACAGCTGTTCCACCTTTGCCGAACAGCTGCTCGAGCACGAGAAGGTTGCGGTGGTTCCGGGCGCGGAGTTTTATGCGCCGGGCTTCTGCAGGCTGTCGTACGCGCTGTCCAAGGAGAACATTGAGGAGGGTGTGCGCCGTATCCGCGCGTTCGTGGGCAGCCTCGCCTGACCGGGGTTTTTACACAGATTTTACACATATTTTTCCCAATCTTTCCACACATCCGGGTGCAGGCAAACCCAGAAAACGCTTCATTTACTGCCCGACGAACCCCCGTTTCCACACCGATGCGGAAAACGTGACGGAGGAAATCCTCGCCCAAATCGTGTGTAACCCACACGTTTTCCACAAAAACGGAGCTTTTTCCCGGCGTTTTCCACATTTTCGACAGCGGTGCGGTCTGTCCGCGAAAGGGAGACGAGAAGTATGATTGAGTTCAATCGCAGAAGCAACCAGTTGATTCAATCCAAATATCGCTACGAGCTGCAGGATGTGCAGGAGCCCAACCTGTACCGTGAAATTTTCGATTATGATTCCATTCCCAAGATCACGTTTAACAACCGTCTCGTGCCCACCAACATGCCCGATGAGATCTGGATGACCGATACCACCTTCCGCGACGGCCAGCAAAGCGTGAGCCCCTTCACCGTCAAGCAGATCGCGCATCTGTTCAAGCTTTTGTCCCGGCTGGGCGGGCCCGACGGTCTGGTACGCCAGAGCGAGTTCTTCGTCTACACGAAAAAAGACCGTGAGGCGCTGGAAGAATGCCAGGCGCTCGGGCTCAAGTTTCCCGAAATCACCACCTGGATTCGCGCCAACCCTGCGGATTTTGATCTGGTGAAATCCGCGGGCGTAGAAGAGACGGGCATTCTGGTGTCGTGCAGCGATTATCACATTTTCAAGAAGATGAAAATGACCCGCTCGCAGGCGCTGGATCAATACCTGGGCATCGTCAAAGCCGCGATGGATAAGGGCATCCGCCCGCGCTGCCACTTCGAGGACATCACCCGCGCCGATTTCTACGGCTTTGTGCTGCCGTTTGCCGAAAAGCTCAGCGAACTTTCGGCGCAGAGCGGCATCGCCGTGAAAGTGCGCGCCTGCGATACCATGGGCTACGGCGTCAGCTATCCCGGCGCGGCGCTGCCCCGCAGCGTCCAGGGGATCATCTACGGCTTGAATCATTACGCGCAGATTCCAAGCGAACTGCTGGAGTGGCACGGGCATAACGATTTCTATAAGGTGGTCAACAACGCGGGCACCGCGTGGCTGTACGGCTGCGCAAGCGTCAACTGTTCGCTGCTGGGCATCGGCGAGCGCACGGGCAACTGCCCGCTGGAAGCCATGGCCATCGAGTATCAGGGCCTGCGCGGCACCACCGGCGGCATGGATCTGACCGCCGTGGACGAAATCGCCGAATACATGGAAAAGGAAATCGGCATCGAAATCAGCCCGCGGCAGCCCTTCGTCGGCAGGCATTTCAACGTCACCCGCGCGGGCATTCATGCCGACGGGATGCTCAAAGACGAGGAAATCTACAACATCTTCAACACCGCCAAAATCCTGAACCGCCCGCCGACGGTTTCCGTGGACAGCCACTCCGGCCTTGCCGGCGTCGCGCACTGGATCAACGCGTTCTTCCGCCTGAAGGACGATCATAAACTGGGCAAACAGGACGAGCTGGTGAAAACCGTGAAGGAACAGGTCGACGCGCTGTACGAGCAGGGCCGCAACACCGTCATGGGCGACGAGGAACTCGAAATCCTCGTCAGCCAGGCGGATGAGGAACGGTATCTGAAGCTCCTGCGGCATTTGGGAAGATAACCTCTCTGCGCAAAAAAAGTCCGGGGGCTGTAATGCTCCCGGACTTTTTTCATGGCGTCGGCGCGTTGGGTTCCCTCAGTGCTCCGAAGAGAAATCGGTGTCGAACTGCACGATCACCTCATACCGTGGGTCGAGCTGTTTGGCGTACCGTTTCAGGTCTTTCAGCAGCCTGTCCTTGTCTTTGAAATCGGCGGGCAGCAGGCAATCAAACACGAGGTTGACCTGCTTTTCACCGGGCACCATGCGGAAATCGTGCAGGCTCAGGCGGCTGTCCACGCTTTCCAGATAGGCTGCGATCTGCTCCCGAGCGCTGTTGATGGCCGGGTCGTCGGTTACGGTAGGGTCCATATGGATGCAGACTTCGATTCCCAGCTGTTCTTTGATTTCGCGCTCCGCGCGGTCGATGGATTCGTGAACGGTTACCAGATTCCCGGCGGCGCTCACCTCCGCATGTACGGACGCGATGCACCGGCCGGGGCCGTAATCGTGCAAAATCAGGTCGTGTACGCCGCGGATGTCCTCATATTGCAGCAGAATGCGGCGGATGTCCCGGGTCAGATGTTCGTCGGGCTTGCCGCCCAGCAGGCTGTCCACGGTATCCCTGCACACGTCCAAACCAGTTTTCAGAACGAAGATCGCGACGAGAACGCCGATGTAGCCGTCGGTCGTCCAGGCAAGCAGCAGCTGCAGCAGCATGCTGATCACCACCGCGCCCGTCGCCAGCATATCGCTCAGGCTGTCCTTCGCCGCCGCGAACAGGGTTTTGGAATCGATGCGCCGGGCGATGAACCGGTAATAGTAAAACAGCCAAAACTTTACCGCGATCGATGAAAGCATCAGCAGCAGCATCGGCAGGCTCACGCTCACCGCGGCAGGATGAAGGATGGCTTTCACGCCGCCGATGAGCAGTTGTACGCCGGCCAGGAGGATCAACACGCCAACGGCAAGCGCGCCGATGTATTCCAGCCGCCCGTGGCCGAAGGGATGCGCTTTGTCGTTGGGTTTCACGGCCATGCGCACCGTAATCAGCGCCATCAGCGAGCCTGCGGAATCCGACAGGTTGTTTACGGCGTCCGCGGTTACCGCCAGCGAACCGGAAAGAAGGCCGACCGTGAATTTGGCGGCCGCCAGCAGCACGTTCACGGCGATGCCCGTTACGCTGCCAAGCGTCCCATACGCGGCGCGAACCTGCCGGTCGGTTACGTTGTCGGGATGAGCAATAAAACGGCGGATGAGATAGCCTGTCAATCGTTTGACCTCCAGTATGCAGCGGCTGGTTTTTGATTTCCGCGGCGCGTGCCGCCCGATGCGCTGCGTTACAGCGCGAGGGATGCCCGGAAGCCGCGCGCGGCATAATAGGAATCCGCGCCGTTATGGTAGGTGAACACGTGCCCGTAGCGCTTGTCGCAAAACAGCGCGCCTCCCAGAGCGCGTATATCCGCAGGCGTCAGTATCCAGCTGGACGTTTTCCGGTCGAAATCACCCAGCTGCTGCAAGGCGCGGTACTGCGCCTCGCTGAGCAGTTCCGCCCCCATGGTCTGCGCCATGTGAAGGGCGCTGTCCGCGGGCGCGTTCTGCTTGCGGGAAGCAAGGGCCTCGTGATCATAGCACAGGCTTCGCCTGCCTTCGGGGCTCTCCGCCGCGCAATCGAAGAACACGATCGCGCCCGGCCGCTGCGGGTCGGCTACAACGTTGGGTTCGCCGCCCGTTTCTTCCATCAGATACAGCGTCGCAAGCTTGCCGGGCGCGGCCTGGAGGGCTTGTTCCACGGCCTGCCAGCGCATGCCGGGGTGGTAGGGCATCGTCCGCGCGAAACGGGCTTCCAGGGTTTGCAGCAGCGTTTCGCGCTGCGCGGTGGTGATGGGGTTTGGCATAAGCTTACCTCCCGGGACAACCTTGTTTGAGTAAAGTTGAAAACAGGGCTGCCTTGTACGGCAACCCTCAGCCTGTTGAAAAAGCCACGTCTGCGTTGTCACCTGCGCGATGGCACGGGCATCACGTACGTCCGTGTACGCTCAACCCCTGCCATGCTTGGTTTCTAGCATACGCGGCCTTTTGAACAGGCTGTCATCCCGCTTCCAAACAGGGTTTGTCAGCGGTCTGATGGTTGTCTGGTACTACAACCCTGTGAAGTCCTCCTGGATTAGGCTTCGGCTTCGTCGGTTTTCTCGGCGGCGGTTTCATCCTTCGCCTTCTTGGCCGGGGCTTTCTTCTTGGGCTTGTCGGTTTCGTCCGCGGCTTCCGCTTCCAGCTGCTTGCCTACGGCTTCGATATCCACGGGAACAACCTCGTCGGTCACCGGCGCTTCTTCATGCGCGGGCTTGGGGTTTTCGTCCTCCAGCAGCGCGCGGATGCTCAGGCTGATACGCTTGGCCTGCGGGTCGATGCTTAAGACCTTTACGTTGATCTCGTCGCCGACCTTGACGGCGTCTTCCACCTTATCGATGCGGGTGGCGGCGCACTGGCTGATGTGCACCAGGCCGTCCACGCCGGGCTCAAGTTCCACGAACGCGCCGAACGTGGTGATGCGGACAACCTTGCCGATCACAACCGCGCCCTCGGGATACTTCTGCGGGGCGACGTCCCAGGGCTTGGGCTGCATCTGTTTCAGACCCAGCTGAATGCGCTCGCGCTCATGATCGAGGTTTAGGATCTTCACTTCCACTTCCTGGTCGGGATGCACGATCTCGGACGGATGCTTCACGTGCGACCAGCTGAGGTCGGTCACGTGGATCAGGCCGTCCACACCGCCGATGTCCACAAACGCGCCGAAATCGGTGAGTCTGCGGACTACGCCTTTGACGATCGTGCCTTCCGCAAGGGAAGACCATACTTCGGATTTGCGGTTGGTTTCTTCGGCCTTCATCACGGCTTTGCGGCTGGCGACGATTCTGCGCTTCTGTTCGTCCAGCTCGATGATTTTGAGCTTCATGGTCTTGCCAATGAACTCGCCGATTTTTTCCACGTAACGGTTGGAGAGTTGCGACGCCGGCACAAACGCGCGAATGCCGTCCACATCGCAGATCAGGCCGCCTTTGACGACTTCCTTGCCGATGCCTTCGACGGTTTCGTTCTTCTCAAACTTTTCAACAAGTTGCGTGAAGACCTTCCGTTTGATGATGTTGCGCTGGGAGAGCAGCACGTTTCCGTCGCCGTCGTTAACTTTCACGACTTCCACTTCAATTTCGTCGCCCAGTTTCACATTTTCCGTTACCAGGTCTTCCCGTTTGATCAGCCCGTCCGATTTGAAGCCGATGTTGACGCAAATTTCGTCGTCCGTCATCTGCACCACCGTGCCGGTGACCGTTTGACCCGGGCGGATCTTCACCAGCGTTGCTTCAACGTCTGCCATGAAGCTGTTCTTCTCCGTCTCTTCAACGGGTACTTGTTGGTCCATCTGTTCTTTGTCTGTCATGCGAGTGACAACCTCCTTTAGTAACCAATCCGGTGTGCTTGCGCCGGCGGTTATTCCAATGATCTCGGAATGAATATCTGCAAAGTCCGGTGGGATATCCTCCGCGGACTCTATCAGTAAAGTGCGGGTACAGATTGCCTTGCAGGTTTCGTACAACTTGCGGGTGTTTGCGCTTTTCCGGCCGCCGACCACCAGCATGGCGTCCACTTCACCGGCCAGCTGCCGCGCCTCGTTTTGCCGCAGCACCGTGGCGGTGCAGATGGTGTCTTCCGCCGTCAGTTCTTTCACCTTCCGGCGCAGGATCGGCAGGATGGCTTCCCAGGCTTCGTGGGGGAAGGTGGTCTGCGCAACGGCAAGGGCCGCGTCCATCGCGGGCAGGGCCTGGGCCTCGGCGGCGTCGGTTACTGTGTAAACCTGGCCCCGGCACCAGCCGATGGTGCCAATGACTTCCGGGTGATCCCGCTGACCGAGCAGGATCACCGTTTGTCCGTCCCCGGAATAGCGGCTTACGGTTTCGTGCAGGCGCTGTACGTAGGGGCAGGTGAGGTCGCACGTCCGGCAGCCCAGGGCTTCCAGCTCTTCATACACTCCGGGGGCTACCCCGTGGCTGCGGATGATCGCCGTCTGGCCCGCCGCCTGCGCCGGCGCATCCACGGCGTGGATTCCCTGCGCTTCCAACTGGCGGATCACCTGCGGGTTATGCACCAGTTCGCCGATGGTTACGATTTCGCCGTATTGCCGGGAAGCTTTCATCGCCGCATTGACGGCGCGCTTGACTCCCATACAGAAGCCCGCGTGTTTCGCCGTGCGTATGGGCATCCAAAAACCTCCAAACGGATAATCAGGTACAGAATTCGGGCTGCGTAAGGGGAAATCCTTCTTATCTTTGCGATAAAATCAAAAAAACATAGGTTACTGCGGCGTTTGCTCGCTCTCACGCACCAAATTCCGGTATGTTTCGTGGATTCGCTCCATCACTTCGTGCGCCGCTTCCTTGTGCACGCCCCGCGCCTTGATATCCAAAACCGAGAATTCTTCGCCGAACCAGCATTCCGTGCGGCGGAACAGGCGGAGCTTGGATTGGATATAGACGGGCAGAATGGGCACGCCGCTTTGCAGGGCGATCATGGCGATGCCGCCTTCCATATCGTCCATAACGCCATCACGGAAGCGCGTTCCCTCCGGGAAAATACCAAGCACGTTGCCGTCCTTCAAAACCTTCAGGCAGGCGCGCAGCGCTTTCATATCGGTGTTGTAGCGGTTGACGGAAATCATGTGCACCCGGCTGAACAGAAAGCGCAGCACCGGGTTCTTCGTCAGTTCGGCTTTGCCCAGAAAACGGATCTGGTATTTACGGCAGCCGTAGGCGATGAGAATGGGGTCCATCATGGACAGATGGTTGCCGATGACGATATACGGCGCGTTCAGCCTGGCGCGCTCCTTGTGGTGGTAGCGCACCGGAAACAGCGTATGAAACAGAAAGGACGCGATCAGTATCAAAAAGCCATAAAGCCATGAGAAACGGCGGGGGTTTTGAACCGAATCCTTCATAACCTGGCCTCCAAAAGCTTGATCACCGCGTCCACCACCTGCGGACGGGTTAAGTTTGTGGTGTCGATCACCAACGCGTCCTCGGCGGGGCGGAGGGGGTCGATGGCGCGGGTGGAATCCTGGTGATCCCTCATGATGACGTCGGAGAGAACCTTGTCGTAATCGGCGGCGATGCCCCGGGCCGTCAGCTCGTCAAAGCGGCGTTTCGCGCGTACCTGGGGGGACGCGGTGAGGTAAACCTTGAGCGTTGCGTCCGGCAGCACCTTGGTGCCGATGTCGCGCCCGTCCAGCACCATGGACTGGCTGCGCGCGATTTCCTGCTGCATGCGCACCATCAGCTTGCGCACGTCGCCAGCTTTGGAGCAGGTGGACGCCGCCAGGCTGATTTCCGGGGTACGGATCAGGGCGGAAACGTCTTTTCCGGGGTAGAGCAGGCGAAAAGTTT
>CAYRPW010000050.1:9015-9655 GCA_964426145.1 uncultured Oscillospiraceae bacterium | reverse complement strand
ATTGCTTGATGGCCGCGGGGCGGTAGATGTCGCAAGCCGCGAGGCACGGCTTCTTGCCGGTTTTCGCGAGGTACTTGGCAAGTTTCGCCGCCATGGTGGTTTTACCGGAGCCCTGCAAGCCGCACAGCATATAGATGGTGGGAACGCTGGACGACCACGTGAGCTTGGCGTGCTCCGCGCCCATCAAAGCCGTCATCTCTTCGGAGACGATCTTGATCACCTGCTGGCCGGGGGTGAGGCTTTCCATCACCTGGCGGCCCACCGCGCGTTCCGCAACGCGCTTGCAGAAATCTTTCACCACCAGGTAATTGACGTCGGCTTCCAGCAGCGCCACGCGCACTTCGCGAACGCCGTCTTTGACCATCTGTTCGTTGAGTTTCCCGCGCGCGGTGAATTTGGAAAGCGCCGCGCTGAGTTTCTGAGTCAAGCCTTCAAACGCCATGCTTGCGATCCTTTCCGTCGGTGGCAGTCTATATCATCGTTGGGTTTCGTTGCATACGTCATGTAAGCGGGAATGTGGAATGAGGCAACGGAAGTAAGTGTGTGCCTGGCGGGCACTTGCCCGAAGGGCAAAACGAACTGGAGTTGGGAGGTTTTATGAGCATCACGACCGGGAGGGAGTGAGGCGACAATAAAACCG
>CAYRPW010000050.1:4952-9005 GCA_964426145.1 uncultured Oscillospiraceae bacterium | reverse complement strand
CTATATCATCGTGGGGTTTCGTTGCATACGTCATGTAAGCGGGAATGTGGAATGAGGAAGGAGGAATTAGGAATTGCGGAAAGATTGCTTGCGCAATCTTTGGAATTGGTTACGGGAAACGAAGCATTGAATGCTTGGGGGGGATAACGCTTAGAGTTCTTCCTGGTCGAGTTCCGCCATCAGCTTTTGAAGTATCGCGCGGCACACGGCGGTATTACCGGTATCGAGCGCATGTGCGGCCTCTTCCAGCCCCGCCTGCACGGTCAGGGTCTGCGCCGCCAGGTGGAGGGCATCCTCGCATTTGATCAGCTTCTGCTCGGACCGGGTGATGAGCTCATGCACGTTCTGCCGGGATACGCCCATCTGCGCCGCGATTTCGGACAGGGACTGGTCCTCGCCCGCATACAGGCGCACGGCCTGCCGCTGCTTTGCGGTCAACAGCCCGCCGTAGCACGCCAGCAGCGTGCCCAGCTCCACGCGCGCGCCCATTGCGTCAGCCATCGGTTTCCTCCCAGCTGTCCGCCGCTTGGCATCGGTGTCAAGGGTTTATGATTGACAGCTGTCCCAGTATAGCATGCGGCGCCCCGCGCTGTCAACCCCGCGGCGCGGGGAAAACCATGTTGCCCAAGCGTTTGCGCATTGAGATTTCAAGGATAATCTGCTATAGTAAAACGCAACGGCGGCGGCAACCCCAACGGGTTTCGAACCTAAGCCCGCTTGCGGCGGAAATACAGGCAGGGAGATACGATCTATGTTCGGAACCTTTGTCAACGTGGCGGCCATCGTGGCGGGAACGGCTCTGGGCGTGCTGCTGAAACGCGGAATCTCGGCAAAGGTGCAAAAGGTAGTCATGCAGGCGCTGGGCATGTGCGTGCTCTTGATCGGCATCATGGGCGCGATCAAAACGGAACAGCCGCTGCTGCTGGTGATCAGCCTCTCGCTTGGCGGGGCGGCGGGCGCGGCCATCGGCATTGAACGAAGGCTGGACGGCTGGGGCGAGCGCACGCAGAAGCGCTTCCAAAAAGATGGCGGCACGGGCTTTGCCGAAGGGCTGGTCACGGCGACGATCACGTTTTGCGTAGGCGCGATGGCGATTTTGGGCTCCATCGAATCGGGCCTGCATCAAAACTACGAGCTGCTGTACATCAAATCCGCGCTGGACGGCTTCCTTTCCATGATTTTGGCCACGACGTTCGGGTTCGGCATCGCGCTTTCCGCCATTCCCGTGCTGTTATACCAGGGTGCGATCACACTGGGCGCGGGTTTCTTGGCCCCGCTGCTGACGGACGTGATGATGGTGGAAGTCTCCGCCGTGGGCGGCGCGCTGATCTGCGGCATCGGGTTTAACCTGCTGGACGTCAAAAAAATCCACGTGGGCGATATGCTGCCCGCGGTGCTCATTCCCCCCGCGTACTACCTGCTCATCCAGCTGTTCTGACTGGAAAACGAAACGAGGCGCCCATGCAGATCACCTTCCGCAAAGCCGAAACCGCCGACGCGGCAGCGATTGCCCGCATCGTAACCGCGGCGTGGCAGACGGCCTACCGCGGTATTTTATCAGACGCGCTGCTTAGCGCCATCGACGAGGAAAAGCGGGCGGAGCGTGTGCGCGAGGCCATCGGCAACCGCCCGGAGCAGCGGTATTTTGTGCTGGAAACAAACGGCGAAGCGGCGGGCGTGTCCATGCTCTGCCCGTGCCGGGACGACGACCTGCCCGTGGCCATGGAAATCGCCGTGTTCTACGTGCGGCCGGACCTGCAGGGGCTGGGGCTTGGCAAGGCGATGATGCGCGAAACCCTGCGGGCCGCCGCGCAAACCAGGCGTTCGTCCGTTATACTGTGGGTGCTCAAGGAAAATGTGCGCGCGCGCGGGTTTTACGAGGCCATGGGCTTTTTGCCCGACGGCGCGGAGAAAACCCTGCCGGAACTGGAAAACGCCCAAACCGTACGCTACCGGAAAGTGGAGGATGCCTATGACGGATTTCACGGTACTCCTGTTTAACGGTTTCGAAACGCTGGACGCGATGGGCCCCGCCGAGATCATCGGCGTGCTGCCCGACCATTTCCGCCTTCGGATGTGTTCTCAAAGCGGCGGTTTGCAATTAAGCGCGCAGAACGTGCGCGTGGATACCGAGCCGTTTTCCGCCATAACGCCGGGCGGGGTGATACTGCTTCCGGGGGGCATCGGCACGCGCGCGCTGGTAAAGGATGCAGCCTTTTTGCAGGCATTCAAAACGCTCGCGCTCGAATCCGCCTACACGCTTACGGTGTGCACCGGAAGCCCGGTGCTGGCGGCAACGGGGCTTTTGGACGGGCGGGCGGCGACCTCCAACAAGCAGGTGTTCAGCTGGGCGTCCTCGGTGAACACGCGGGTGCGGTGGCAGAAAAAGGCGCGCTGGGTGGTGGACGGCAAGTTCTACACCTCCTCCGGCGTGACCGCGGGCATGGATATGACGCTGGACTTCGTGCGCGATACCCTGGGCGAAAAAGCGGCAAGAACCGTCGCGGCCGAAATCGAATACCAATGGAACGAGGACAAGGATACGGACCCGTTCGCATAGCCGTAACCCCGAAAAAACCGGCGCTTTACGCCGGTTTTATACATTATAATTCACCCTCGGGTATTCGCAGGGACGGCATGCCGTCTCTTTTTTCATCCGCGCGTTCCGCCCCGTATCGATTTGTGCAGGATGCGCTTTCGAAGCCGCAGCAGCGCCAGTGTAAAGGCGGCGGTCAACAGGGAAATCCCGGCGTACAGCAGCGGCGAGGGGCTCCCGTCGCCCGTCTGCGGCAACGCGATCACCGTCAGATCGTAATCCGCGGTTTGCGTTTCGAAGGTGTAGGAAATCCTCGTGCTTCCGGTTCTCTTCGCGGTAAATACGTTGCCCGCAGCGGACAGATCATCGCTGTCAAACGTCCAGCTTCCGCCCGCAAAGTTCGGCGTCAGCGTAAATTCACCGCCGACCGGCACGAACGGATCCGCCAGCGACGAGGTCAGCGTAAGTTCCTCCGCCGTCACCGTATAGCTGACCGTATCCTCATCGTCCGCGCTGGCGCTGGCAAACAGCAGGTTCATCAGCTTTTGCAGCGGGTTCAAACGCCCGGAGGACGTGGCGGTGGAATAGGTCACGACCGACGTTCCGGGCTTGAGCGGCGTAAAAACGTTGCCGCTTTGGGACAGATAATCGGCGTCATAGCTCCATGTGCCGCCGCTCACAGTCGGCGTCAGGGTGACGGAACACCCCATGCATACCTTGCCGTCAGGCGACGTGGACAAAAGCCGCACCCTGTTTTCCACCGTGATATCGCAGCGCGCGGTAAAGCTGCCGTCCACGGAGGTCGCGGTGATGACGGCCGTGCCCTTTTTGACGGCGCTTACGATGCCGAAAACATCCACGGTGGCAACGGACGTATCGGAGCTTGCGTAGGTAACGCCCTGCTCGTCCGCGTCTTCCGGCGACACGGTGGAGGACAGCGTAACGGTATCGTTGGCGGTATCCTCATCGCCGAGGATGAGCGTGGCGGATGTCGGCAGGATGGAAAGCCCCGTAACCTTCTGCGTCACGGTAACGGCGCAGCTATCGGTAAAGCCGCCGTCCGCCGTGGTGGCGGTGATGGTGGCGGAGCCCGCTTTTTTCGCCGTGACTACGCCAGCGGAGCTCACCGTGGCAACGGACGTATCGGAGCTTGCCCAGGAAACGCCGGTTTCCGTCGCGTCGGAGGGCGAAACGGCGGCGGTCAGCGCCGCGGTATCGTTGGCCGTGTCCGCGTCTCCCAGCGTCAGCGATGCGGTGGCCGGGGACACACTCACGCCCGACGCACGCTGCTGCACGGTAACCAGGCAGGTATCGGTCCACCCGCCGTCTGTGGCGGTAACGGTGATGGTGGCCGTGCCGGCAGCCTGCGCCGTGACGACGCCGGAAGAACTCACCGTGGCGACGGCCGTATCGGAACTTTCGAAGGAAACGGTTTGATCCTCGGCGTCGGCGGGCGATACGGCAGCCGAAAGCGCCAAGGTATCGTTGGCGGTATCCGCGTCGCCGAGCACCAGCGT
>CAYRPW010000050.1:3770-4852 GCA_964426145.1 uncultured Oscillospiraceae bacterium | reverse complement strand
CAGCCGAAAGCGCCAAGGTATCGTTGGCGGTATCCGCGTCGCCGAGCACCAGCGTTTGGGAGTCCGGCGTAAGCGTAACGCCCGACGCGCCGATGTAGCCGGTAATCACGGCCGTATCGGTAAACCCGCCGCTTGTGGTGGTGACGGTGATGGTCGCCGTGCCGGTTCCCGTGCAGGTGACAAGGCCCGACGAATCCACCGTGGCTACGCTTTCGTCGGAGCTTTGGAAGGATACGGAACGATCCGAAGCGTACGCGGGGGAAACCGTGGCCGTCAGGGTGACCGTCGCGGCGGCATTGGCGTTGAGGCGGGCTGTTTCCGGCGTGAGGCTGACGCCGGTCGGCGCAATGGTGCCGATATAGGCATACGCCGTGCCGCTCCAGTCGTCAGGCACGCTCACTTCGTAAGCGGTATGGTTGACGATCGTTTCCGTATTGTAGAATGTGGTGGAAATCCCGTCGGCGCGGTCCGACAGCCGGTCGTTTTTCAGGAAGACGATGCTGGAGCCGCTGAGGCTTACTTGCAGCACGTTATCCGCGTCGCTGCGGTAGTTGCCGTAGCCGATGTCGTTGGCATAGGTCGGGTTTCCCTCGGCGTATACCCGACCGCCGGAAATGGAAATGGTGTTTACCAGGGAGTATGCGCCGCCGCCGATGCCTGCGTTCTCCGTGCCGCCGGCTTTGGCATACACCACACCCCCGCTGATGCTGATTGCGTTCACATTGCCCAGGGCGCCGCAGCCGATGCCCACGCCGCCGCCGTACCCCGCGGTCACCGTGCCGCCGGAAATGCTGATCGTGCCGACGTCGCTTTGCTGGCCGCCGCCGATGCCCGCGGCGTTCTCGCCGCCGCCCGTGGCGGTGACCGTGCCGCCGGTAATCTCGATCGACGAAATGGTAGAAGCCCCGCCGGAACCGCTACCGATTCCGGCCGCGCCGGTGCCGCCGGTGGCGGTCACAACGCCGCCGCCGATGGTAACGGAACCGCCGGTGCCGTTGGGGCCGCCGCCGATGCCCGCACCGCCGCTTCCGCCGGTCGCCTCAATGGTTCCGCCGCTCACGGTGATCGCGCCAAGCCCCTGC
>CAYRPW010000050.1:0-3670 GCA_964426145.1 uncultured Oscillospiraceae bacterium | reverse complement strand
GTTTTCGCCGCCGCGGACGTCTGGATGAGCGTCACATGCCCGGTTGTGCTGACGAGGATATCCGCGGCGGTTCCCAGGCTGTCCAGATCGTAAGTACCCGCCGCCGTGATTTCGTCGTACACGTGGACGCCCAGGGAATTGGTTGTGGCGGTCAGCCCGCTGCTGAGCGCCGTGCCCAGCACGTTGACGCTCAGGTTGAAATGCTCGTCGATATCCGACGCGCAGTGCAGCGTAAGCGTGGCATGCGTGGCATCCGTGTACGTTACGCCGCTGATCGTAACGCCGTTGGCCGCAGAAACGCTGTCCAGCGAGAACATGCCCGCAGTCAGCGACGTGGTTTTCCACGTATCGTCGGCAATGGTGATATTCACGCTTTTGCCGTTCAGGTTGGTTTCCGTCAGGCCGGACGCAGCGGAAACCGACGCCGAGGGCTGGGTGTAGACGATCTGCAGAAAGGGGCCGGAACCGGATTGTTCGCTGGAAAACGGCGCGATGCCGTTATTGACGACCGTGGAGGTGGACTCCAGCACAAGCGTGGCGTATTGATCGCCCGCGTACTGGTTTTGAATATAGGTTTTGATATCCGGCGAAGTGTAGTAGGTAACCGTACAGTTTTCGCTGAACAGCGCGCTTCCGCTTGTGGCGGGGAACGTGGTGGTGGTTTGCTCCGTCCAGCCGTCGTTATCGGAGCCGTATACGGACAGGTTGGGCGTCCCCACGACGCTGTAATTGGTAAAAATCAGCTTGGCGCTGATAATGCTCATGTTCGACAGTTTTCCGGCAAGATCAAACCCAAGCGCCGCGTGGCTGTAATTATAGGGGGCGCTGAACGTGCCGACGTAGAGCGTATGGTGCGTTCCCCCGTCGAACGTCCAGGCGTCATAGATGCCGGTATCGTCCTTGAAGATGTCTTTGCCGGCGCCGATGTTCAGGGTTTTGTTCCCCGCGGAAGCGGCGGCGCAGAAGCCGAAAGCCGCAGCCAAAACAACGTATGAGAAAAGGAGCGCTTTGCAAACCGCTTTCCATCCCCCGCCCACGCCACGCAACCTTATCCTTTGTCTCATACTGACCACCGAATCATATTCAATTATCCATAGCTTCCTTATTATTCTACAAGTCCTAAAATTTGTCAATCTGTGGTAGTCAGGCCCACGCCCGCGCGTGAAAACACGCTGCGCAAGCAGGGATTTTCCCGGCCCGCACAGAAACAACCGCAGAATAGGTTCGCATTGCGGGAGGCCATTATGAACGATGATCAACGCCGGGCGGAAGATTTGCTCAAGCGGATGACGCTTGAAGAAAAAGCCGCGCAGATGATGCAGATCCCCGCCAGCCATTGTACGGACGCGGAGGCGGAAGCCTGGGCCGAGCGCGGCGTAGGGAGCTTTTTGCATACGCTGGGCGAACGCGCGCAGAAACTGCAAACAATCGCCCGTCACAGCCGCCTGGGCATTCCGGTGCTGTTCGGTATCGACGCCGTGCGCGGCCACGCCCTGAAAAACGGCGCGACCATTTTCCCCTCGCCGCTGGCCATGGCCTGCACGTGGGACCGGGAACTGCTCAGGGCCGCGGGCCGCGCCACCGCAGCCGAAGTGGCCGCCGACGGCCTGCACTGGACGTTTGCCCCGCTGTTGTGCGTGGGGCGCGATCTGCGCTGGGGCCGGATTGACGAAACATTCGGCGAATCGCCCGTACTGATCGGCGAGTTGGCAAGCGCCATGATCCGCGGCTTGCAGGGCGACGATTTAGCAAACGGCGACAGCATTCTCGCATGCGCCAAGCATTACCTGGCCTACGGCGAAGCCATGGGCGGGCGCGACAGCGCGGACACCCCGATTTCCATGCGCAAAGTGCGCGAAGCGTTTCTGCCGCCGTTTGCGCAGGCGGTGGAGGCGGGCTGCGCCACGATGATGACCGCGTATCTGCCGGTTGACGGCATTCCCATGACCGCGCACCGGGAGCTTTTAACCGGCGTGCTGAAAACCGAACTGGGTTTCAATGGTTTTGTGGTGACCGACTGGGACAACGTGCGCTCGCTGGTCACGCGCCAGAAGTATGCCGTCACCCTGCGGGAAGCGGCCCGCATGGCCGCCGTGGCAGGCAACGATATGTTCATGTCCACCCCCGAGGCGTACGACGAGCTGATCGCTTTGGTGCGGGAGGGAAGCCTTGCCGAAAGCGTTCTGGATGATGCCGTGCGCCGCATCCTCACCGTGAAGTTCAGGCTGGGGCTGATGGACGGAAAACAGGCGCCGCAAACGTTTGACATGCAGGCGCACCAAACACTGAACGCGCGCATGCAGGAGGCGGCGGTTGTGCTGCTTCAAAACGACGGCGTGCTGCCGCTCAAAAACAGGCGCGTCGCCGTGATCGGCCCGTCGGCCGACCATATCCACGCAATGCTGGGCGACTGGACCTATATGACGCACCCGGGCCTGAGGCCAAGCTACGAGGTGGAGCACAGCATTGTGCCCGTAACGCCGCTGCGGGGGCTTATGCAGGTTGCCGATGCGCACGGCCTCACCCTGACCTATGCCAAGGGCTGCGGTTTTCTGCGCGCGGGCGAGCCGATTGCCGCCCAGAACGACAGCGGTTACCCGTACCTGGAAAAGATCGTTCTGCCGGAGCTCGAAAGCCTGAACGCGGACGCCGTGCTTGCCGCCTGCGCGGACGCGGAGGCGATCGTCGCCTGCGTGGGCGATTTCCTGGGCCAGAACGGCGAGTTCCGCGACCGCGCGAACCTGGACCTCTCCGGCGACCAGCAGGCGCTGCTGGAGCTTTTGCGCTCCACGGGAAAGCCGCTGATCGTGGTGCTGGTCTCCGGCAAGCCGCTCACGGTGCCGTGGGTAAAACAGAACGCGAACGCCGCCGTTCAGCTGTTCAACGGCGGGCAGACCGCGGGGCTTTCGCTTGCCAGGGCGCTGACGGGCGAAACCAACGCGTTCGGCAAACTGCCCATCACCTTCGCGCACCACGCGGGGCAGCTGCCCGTGTACCATAACCAATTGCCCGGCTGGCACGGCGGGCAGTATTTCGACCTCCCCAAAGAGCCGCTGTACGCGTTCGGCTTCGGCTTAAGCTACACCCGGTACCGCTACGGCGCGCCGCGCATTGAAAAAGACGGCGGCGGGTATACGCTGTGCGCAACGGTGGAAAACATGGGCGAGGTCGCCGGAACGGAGATCGTGCAGGTGTACGCGCACCGGCCCGCGGGCGAGCGCATGACCCCCGAAAAAGAGCTGATCGATTTTGCGCGCCTGCCGCTGAACCCGGGCGAAACCAAGGAAGTGCGTTTCAAGCTGCCCATGGACCGCCTTGCCGCCGTGCGCGGCAGCGGCGAGCGCGTGCTGGAAACAGGCACGTATACGATCATGATCGGCTCCTCCTCCCGCGACCTGGACCTGCAAACGGTGCAATTCCAGTTATGAGCACAACGCTTCCCAACCTGATTGCCATCGCGGGCACCAACGCCTCGGGGAAAAGCGGCCTTGCGGTGCAGCTTGCCGCGCGCTGCGGCGGGGAGATCGTCTCCGCCGACTCCCGGCAGGTGTTCCGGGGGCTCGACCTCGGCAGCGGCAAAATAACACCCGGGGAGATGCAGGGCGTGCCGCACCACCTGCTGGACGTATGCGAGCCGGGCGACTTTTTCTCCATGGCGGATTTTCAAACG
>CAYRPW010000049.1:6487-9708 GCA_964426145.1 uncultured Oscillospiraceae bacterium | reverse complement strand
CCGGCAGCGCCAGGCCGATCAGGACGTTCGCCAAAAGCAGAACGAGGAAGAAGCGGTAGCGTTTCAGCAATGCTTTCATTTACAGCGCCACCCCCATCACGAATGCGACGACGAGGGAGAACACATAAGCGGAAGCGTTTCGAACCAGCGTCGCGCGCTTGCCGAACGTTTTGATCTCCATGGGGATCGTCACGATCCCCACCATCATCAGCGTGGATACGAACGCCGCGATCTGCATATACCCGGCCCCGCTTTTCAGAAGCGCGGCTGCCAGCGGAAAGGCGACGAACCCCGGGATTAACGTGACCGAGCCGACGAGGGAGGCGGCCAGCACGCCCAGGATGCCGGAATTCGTTCCCAGCAGCGCCGTGATGGTTTCCGGGCTCAGAATGGAAAGCGCAAGCCCGATGATCACCAGAATGGACAAGAACTGCGGCAGGATGTTCTCAAAGGATTTCCAGGCCTTTCGCAGTGCCTGTTTGGTTTTCCCGCGATCCCTGAAAAAGGAATACGCGAGCCCCGCGATTGCCAACGCGTACAGGAGATAGGTAAACATCATCAAACCCTCTTACTCGTATGAAATGCCGAAAGCCTGCGGGTGTTCGCCGCCGTCCGCGCAGGCGCGCGCGGCGCCGCATCCGTGGCCGCCGGGGAAGCCGCTCTACAGGATATACGGCGCCAGGAAGTTGAACAGATACCCCACCAGGATGATCCCGCCGGTGCAAATGGCAATGAACAACGCCAGCAGTTTGGGCTTCACCGCTTTGCGAAGCAGGATCATCGACGGCAGGGAGAGCGTGGTGACCGCCATCATGAACGCCAGAATGGAACCTAGCAGCGCGCCTTTTTGCAGCAACGCTTCCGCAATCGGGAGGGTGCCGAAGATATCCGCGTACATCGGCACACCGAGCAGCGTTGCCAGCACCACGCCAAACGGATTATCGCTGCCAAGCACCGCCGCAATCCACGCTTGCGGGATCCAGTTGTGGATCACCGCGCCGATGCCCACGCCGATGAGTATATAGGGGAATACCTTTTTGAACGTGTTCAGCATCTGCTCTTTGGCGTATTGCAGGCGGTCGCGCCGGGTCAGGTCCGGCGCCGCGATATCCACGTTCCCGGCAGCCAGAACAAAGCTCTCCACATACCGCTCCATGTGCATCTTTTCGATGATCGTACCTCCGATCACCGCGATGATCAGGCCGAAAACCACGTAAATGATCGCGACGTTCGCGCCGAAAATGCTCATGAGCAGCAAAAGGGAGCCTAAATCCACCATCGGGGAAGAAATCAGGAACGAAAACGTAACGCCCACCGGCAGCCCCGCGGACGTAAAGCCGATGAACAGCGGGATGGACGAGCAGGAGCAAAACGGCGTTACGGTTCCCAGCAGCGCCGCGACGGCGTTCGCGCCGCTGCCGTGGAAACGGCCGAGGATTTTCTTGCTGCGCTCCGGCGGGAAGTAGCTTTGGATATAGCTGATGAAAAAAATGAGCAGGCACAGCAAAATCGTGATTTTAATCACGTCGTACAAAAAGAACTGCAGGCTTCCCGTCCAGCGGTTTGCCGGATCCAGCCCCAGGGCCGATAACGCGTTGCCCAGCAGGCTGTTCAGCCATTTCATCCCCAGCACTTGATTCTGAAAAAAATCCCACGCTTGCCGCATGTTACGCTTCCTCGCAATCGCAGCTGCCGCATGCCGGAGCGCTGGACCGGGAGACGGTCAGCGCCTGCAACGCGGCCACCGCCGCCGCGCCGCCTTCCGCGCTGATGCTGTAGTGCGCCCACTTGCCTTCCTGCCGGTTATTGACCAGCCCGCATTCGCAAAGGATTTTCATATGGTAGGACAGGGTGGACTGGCTCATGTGCAAGAACTCCAGTAACTTGCAGGCGCATAGCTCGCCGTCCTGTAATAGCCTGAGTATCAAAAGCCGGTTCTCATCGCCCAACGCTTTGAAGCGCCTGGCCTGCTCCGTAAAATCATCCATATCCGATCCCTCTGCATCAAAAAGTTTCGATCTATAGTGTACGCCTATAGATCGAAACTTGTCAATATGTTATTTCGGTGACCGTTACCGGAACATGTCGGCCAGCTCGTCGTACTTTGTATGGGTAATCAGCGCGTCCTGCTTGATGCCTTCCATCCGCACCACGTAGGTCCACCGCCCATAGGGGGTGATATCCTTGATGTGGTTTAAATTGATGATATAGCTTTTGTGGGAGCGGAAAAACACGTCGGCGGGGAGCCGTTCTTCCAGCTCGCTTAAGGAATCGCTGATGGAATAACGCTCGCCGCTTTTGGTATACAGCACCGTGGACCGGTCTTCCCGCTGGATGAGCAGCAAATCGTTCAAATCGACGAACGCGCTGCCTTCGCGGTGGCGCAGCATCAGGCGGCCGTTCAGCGGCTTGCGGTCGGCCTTCACGGTGTTGGAGAAGGTGGGCACGGCGCAGGAAAGCGTCAGGCTGTCGTGCACGCGGGCAAGGGTCTGCAGCATTCTCTCCACCTTGAAGGGTTTGACCAGATAATCAAACGCATACACTTCAAAGGCTTCGCTCATGTAGGTGTTGTGCGCGGTCACGAAGAGGATCACCGTGGCGGGGTTCATATCCTGTATCTGCCGCGCGCATTCCACGCCGTCCAGCTTGGGCATTTCCACGTCCAGCAGCACCACGTGGGGTTTCAGCGTTTCAAACAGGCGCATGGCCTCTTCGCCGTCGGCCGCCTCGCCGGCCAGCGTAAACCCTTCCGCTTTGGCAATCACGCGGGCCAGCACGGCGCGCATGTCCGCGTCGTCGTCGGCGATCAGCACTTGAAAAATGTCGGGTGTCATCGGCTTGCCCTCGGGCGTTTCAGAATTTCGCTCATCACAACCGCCTGTACCAAGGCGCTGCCGGTGAAGCTGAGCGGCAGCACGGGGATCCCGGCCGTTTCAGCGTTGCCTGGAGCCGGCGCCGCCGTTATGCCTTCGGGTTTGTCACCGGTGCCTTCCGCATATGGGGTGTTGATGCCTTCCATATAAACGGAGAAGGTGCCGCTGACGTTTTTCGAAGGGGTAATGGGCTGGTACGCGGTTTTGACAGCGGAGCCCTCGCCGTGGACTTCCTGCGGCGCTTGCTTCTTCATGGGCTTTGCCTTGGAGGGGAAACGGTAGTCGTCGTGCGCGGCGGCGGGCTTGGCTGCCTGCCGCACGGGATTGACCTGGACCTTCGCGGCCTCG
>CAYRPW010000049.1:0-6477 GCA_964426145.1 uncultured Oscillospiraceae bacterium | reverse complement strand
CCGATCTGCTGGTGCGTCAGCGGCTTTTTCTCCGCCTGTCTGGTCTTCTTCAGCGCTTTGGATATGGTATTGATGACGAAGAAGAGGATGAGGATTGGGATCAGGCCTTCCACGGAGTTCACCTCACTTGCGGCGGCAGGGAACGCAGCGCGTTCCCTGCCGCAGAACATACGTTACTTCTTCTCTTTGTCCGGGGCGGAGGGCTGTACAGGCGCGGTAGCCTTGGCAATGCCGTCGCGCATGTCGGTATCGGCCATCACGTTTTTCATCTGGTAATAGTCCATCACGCCCAGCTTGCCTTCGCGCAGCGCCTGCGAAAGCGCCTTGGGAACCTCGGCTTCGGCTTCCACCACGCGGGCGCGCATCTCCTGCACGGCGGCTTTCATTTCCTGCTCGTGGGCTACGGCCATGGCGCGGCGTTCTTCGGCGCGCGCCTGGGCAATGTGGAGGTCGGCCTGCGCCTGGTCCATCTGCAGCTGCGCGCCAACGTTGCGGCCCACGTCCACGTCGGCGATGTCGATGGAGAGAATTTCATACGCGGTACCGGCGTCCAGGCCCTTGTTGAGCACCGTGCGGCTGATGAGGTCGGGGTTCTCCAGCACCTGCTTATGGGTCTCCGCCGAGCCTACGGTGGTGACGATGCCCTCGCCCACGCGGGCGATGATGGTTTCCTCGCCGGCGCCGCCGACCAGGCGCTCGATGTTCGTGCGCACGGTGACGCGGGCTTTGGCGCGCAGTTCGATGCCGTCTTTGGCGATGGCGGCCACGATGGGCGTTTCGATGACTTTCGGGGTTACGCTCATCTGCACGGCCTGCAGCACGTCGCGGCCCGCGAGGTCAATCGCGCTGGCTTTCGCGAAGGGCATTTCAATGTTGGAACGCTGCGCGGCGATCAGCGCGTTGATGACGCGGTCCACGTTGCCGCCCGCCAGATAGTGCGTTTCCAGCATCGTCAGCTTGATGTCCAAACCGGCTTTGCGCGCCTTGATCAGCGGTTCCACCAGCCGTTTGGGCTGAATGCGGCGCAGCCGCATGCCCACCAGCGAGGTGATGCCCACGTGTACGCCGGACGCAAGCGAGGTAATCCACAGGCCCAGCGGCACGAAGCGCAGGAACACCGAGATCAGGATGATGGCGAGAAGAATCGGGATGGCTACCCACAGCACACTCGCTAGATCCGCGGTCGACGAAACATAGGATAATGCCGTAATGGAATGAAACATGATGGTTCTCCTTTCAAACTATGGGTTGACTTGTTTATGCTTCGATTTTCCGTACGATGACGCGCATTCCGTCCACCCGGGTTACGCGCACCGGCGTTCCCTTGGGAATGAATTCCGCGTCGCTGACGACGTTGAGCTTCACGCCTTCGAACTCGGCCATGCCCACGGGGCGCAGCGTTGTGGTAACCACGCCTTCTTTGCCGATGAACACTTCCATGTCTTCCTGCGTGGCAATGTACCCCTCGTCCGTAGTTTCGCTTCTCTGCAGCACCAGCCCGCTTTTGGAAAGCCTTCCCTTGGTTGCGGAGCGCAGCGTGACGGAGATCACGACCCCCACGACCGCAAGCACCACGATGGTCAGGCCGAAAGCCGCCAAGGGGCCGTGGTTTAAGAACATCAGCGAGATGCTGACCACTTCCAGGACCAGTCCCGAAATGCCGGCAACGCCAAACCCGGGCATGAAGACCTCAATCACCAGCAAAGCTGTGCCGATCAGGAAAAACAGGATGATCGCGATATCAGTCGATAAGAAATCGATCATTGAAACACCTCCCGGTATCATTTTGGATACCTGCATTGTAGCACGCGGCGCAGACGGCCGCATCGCAGCCGGGACGAACACCGCAGTTAGGCGGTTCAAACGTCCTCATACCCGGCCTTGGGAAACGGTTCGGGCACGGGAACCGTCGTAATTGCCGCTTCAGATCAGCAGGTCGGCGTATTGGCCCAGGTCTTTTAATTGCTGGCGCACCATTTTCAAATCGGCCCACGTTTCGTGTTTGCGGCGCGGGTCGCGCAGCAGCGCGGCGGGGTGGAAGGTTGCCATGATTTGGAACTGGCCGCGCGCATACCACTGCCCGCGGCACTGTGTGATCTTGTACTCCGGCCCCAGCACCACCCGCACGGCGGAAGCGCCCAGCAGGAAGAGAACCTTAGGCTTCACCAGCGCGATCTGCGAAAGCAGATGGGGGCGGCAGGCCTCCAGCTCATCCGGCTTGGGCGTACGGTTCTGCGGCGGGCGGCATTTGACGGTATTGCAGATATACACGCGGTCGCGCGGCAGATTGATGGCGGCCAGCATGTTGGTTAACAGCTCTCCCGCGCGGCCTACGAAGGCTTCGCCCTGCAGATCTTCCTGCTCTCCGGGCCCTTCGCCGATCAGCATCAGCGCGGCGCCGGGATCTCCCTGTCCCATCACTTTCTGGGTACAGCTTTCGCACAGCGGACAGGCCGTGCATTCGGATACCTGCTCAGCGAGCGTCGCCCAAGAGGTTTGCATGTCGGGTCTCCTTTTTCAGCGGAATGGCGCGGTGATGACCGAAAGGGACTGGGAGATGTCGCGCTGCACCCAGTTGAACAGGCCGAACAGCAGCGCGGTCAGCACCAGGATCACGGCGAGGCCCACCAGCATGCTGATCAGATCGAACACGTTCATCGCGATGCGGAAATTATGCTCCCTGCCCAGTTCCTCATCCAGTGCGCTCTCCTCGTAATCGTCGTAGTCCGCATCTTCTTCGTATGCGCCCGCGTCGTCGTAGGTTTCATAACCGCCGTTGTAAACGTCGGTATAGGGTGCGTTTTCGTCCCAGTTGTTCTGGGCGTAAGCCTGATCGTCGGGGATTTCTCTCATACACAGCCCTCCTGTTATACGCTGTCCATCCAGGGCTCCGCGCCGTCGCTGCGTCCGGTGAGGCTTCCCTGCGCTTGAAGCGCCGGAAACCCCTGCTGCCGCAGCGCTTCGTAGGCAACGATCGCCACGGAGTTGGACAGGTTCAGGCTGCGCGCGCCCCGGATCATCGGGATGCGGATGCAGCGGTCGTACACTTTTTCCAGCAGGCTTTCGGGCAGGCCGCGCGTTTCGCAGCCGAACACCAGAAAATCGCCGGGTTGATAGCGCGTATCGGTATAAGCATTCGCCGCCTTGGTGGACAGAAAATGGAAGTTCGCGCCGGGCCAGGCGGCAAGAAGCTCGTCAAACTTGTCGTAGGTACGGTAGGTCATCATCTGCCAGTAATCAAGCCCCGCGCGTTTTAAGTACCGGTCCTCCAGGGAAAAACCCAGCGGCTTGATCAGGTGCAGCATGCAGCCGGTGGCCGCGCACGTACGGGCGACGTTGCCGGTGTTCTGGGGGATCTCCGGGTTGTACAGCACGATATGCATCGGGTTCATCCGTCTTATTGTACCTCTTTTTTCCTCTGCCGGTCAACTGACCGACACGTTGGTCAGCGACCGTTTCAAAAGCTCGTCCGCCCGCGACAGGAGTACCTGCCACGCGGGTTTTTGGGTTTCGCTCTGGGACAGCTCCTGCGCGCAGGATGCCGCGTCGTGCAGCAGTTTTCCGTCCAGCATATCCAGCCCGCCCGCCCACAGCGCCGTGCCGTGCTGCTGCGTGCCCAGCAGCTCGCCCGGCCCGCGCAGCGCCAGGTCTTTGCGGGCGATTGCAAAGCCGTCGTTGGTCTGCGTCAATACCCGCAGGCGCTCGTTGTCCGCGCCGACGAGGAAACAGAAGCTTTCCTTCGCGCCGCGCCCCACGCGCCCGCGCAGCTGGTGCAGCTGGGCAAGGCCGTAGCGCTGTGCGTCTTCCACAATCATCAGCGTGGCGTTTGGCACGTTCATGCCGACTTCGATCACCGTCGTCGCGATCAAAACGGGGAGGCGGTTTTCCGCAAACGCCGCCAAAACCTCGGCCTTCTCCTGCGAGGATTGCCTGCCGTGGGTGATACCGATGGGAACGCCCTTCAGCGCGCCATGGGAAAGCGACTTGTGCAGGCTTTCCACGGCCTTCAGCTGCGCGTTTCCCTCGTCTTCCTCAATCAGCGGGCAAACGATGTAGGCCTGGTTGCCCTGCGCAAGCTCTGCGCGCAGATAACGGTACATGTCATCCCGTTTTTCGGGCGGCACCACCCGCGTTTTCACGGGGGTGCGGCCGGGGGGAAGCTCGTCCACCATGGAGATATCCAGATCGCCGTACATCATCAGCGCGAGGGAGCGGGGGATGGGCGTTGCGGACATCACCAGCAGGTGCGGGGCAACGCCGCCGCTTCCTTTGCGCAGCAGCCGCGTGCGCTGGGCTACGCCGAAGCGGTGCTGTTCGTCGGTGATGCACAGCCCTAACTGACGATACGTCACGCCTTCCGAGATCAGCGCGTGCGTGCCGATCACCGCCTGCCATTTGCCGCTTGCGATCGCCTCCAGCGCTTCCCGGCGCTCCAGCGCTTTCATGCCGCTTAACAGCAGCCCGCACGGAATGCCCAGCGGCTCCAATAGCTTCTTCGCGCTTTCCAGGTGCTGGCGCGCCAGAATTTCCGTGGGCGCCATGAACGCGGCCTGCGCGCCCGCCTTTGCGCACAGCGCAATTGCCCCGAATGCGATGGCGGTTTTTCCGCAGCCGACGTCGCCTTGCACCATACGCGCCATGGCGGCCGGCTTCCGCAAATCGTTTGCAATCTCCGTCAAGGTGCGCTTCTGCGCGGTGGTCGGCGTAAAGGGCAGCGCGGGCCAGAACGCGTCTTCCGCGCCGCGCGGGATGGGCAGCGCGTGGCCTGCGCGCTGTTTGCGCTTCAGCTGCCTGACGGCAATCTGGTAGAGCAGCAGCTGCTCAAAGGCCACGCGCTTCTGCGCTGCCGCCACGTTTTCCATGGTATCGGGCTGATGCAGAATGCGGATGGCGGAAGCGCAGGGCAGCAGCGCGTACCGCTGTAAAACCGACTCCGGCAGGGGGTCGGCGCAGATGCGCTCCGCGTCGTCCAGCGCCTGGCGGATCAGGGTTTCGCGGGTTTTGTTGGGAATGCCCTCGATGGCGCGGTACACCGGCACGATGCGCAAGCTTTCCTCCAGCCGGGGGTTGATCAGCCGCACGGTTTTCGCGGTGCGTTCCACCCTGCCGTACAGAAGAAAAGTATCTTTTTTCAGCAGTACGTCGCGCATCCAGGGCTGGTTGAACCAGGTGCCTGTGATTTCGCCCGTATCGTCCGCAAGCGTACAGGCAATACGGGCAAGGCCGCCGTGGTAAAACACCTTCGGCGCTGTTGTCCGGGTCAGCCGGAACGCCTGCATGGCTCCGCCGCGCGCGTCCTTGGCAGCGCATATCGCACCCATGTCCAGGTAGCGGTACGGCACGGTATATAGAAGATCACGCAGCGAGTGAATACCCGCTGCGTGCAATGCCTGTAGGCGTATGGCTCCGATTCCCCGAAGATCAGACAGTTCCATGTTATTCTACGGAAATCAGATAATAGTACAGCGGCTGTCCGCCCCTGTGCATCTCCACGTCGCAGTCGCCGAACGCGTCGGCCAGTTCGTCGGTCAGCGCCTGCGCGTTTTCCTTGGTTACGTCGCTGCCGTAATACACGGTAATCAGCTCGTCGTCCTCGGTGACAATCTTTTGCATCAGCTCTTTGGCAACGGCGCCCGGGTCGCTGCCCTTGATTTCCACCTTGCCGTTGTGCAGGCCGATGATGTCTCCCTCTTTGATCACCAGATCGTCGATCACGCTGTCGCGCACGGCATAGGTTACGGTGCAGGTGCGGACTCTCTGCGCCGCCTCGTCCATAATCCGCACGTTGTCCTCGTCGGCCGCGCCTTCCTGGTATGCGATGATGCCCGCGATGCCCATGGCCACGTTCTTGGTGGGGATCACGTACACCTTTTTATCCTCGGTCAGCTCGGCCGCCTGCCGCGCGGCCAAAATCACGTTGCCGTTGTTGGGGAACACGAACACGCTTTTGGCGTTGATCCGGGCGATCCCCTCGCTGATGTCCTCGATGGACGGGTTCATGGTCTGCCCGCCGGTTACGATCTGATCCACGCCCAGATCGTGGAAAATGGCGTCGAACCCTTCGCCGACCGAGACCGTTAAAATGCCGGACGCCTTGGGCGGCTCGTTCTTTTTATTCTCTTTGGCTTCCGTCGCTTTGTCGCGGCGCTGCTGTATCATGTTTTCAATCTTCAGGTTCACCAGTTCGCCCAGCGTTACGCCGTAGTTGAGCGCTTTGCCGGGCTCGTTGGTGTGCACGTGCACCTTCACCAGCGTCAGGTCGCCCACCACCAGCACGCAGTCGCCGATGCGGTTCAGTTTCCGGCGGAAGGTGTTCACGTCTTCGTCGTTCACGCCGGGGAGAAGGTTTTGAATCAGGAATTCCGTGCAGTACGCAAACTTGATTTCGCCCAGCTGATCGTGATCGTCTTCGAACATCACTTCGCCGTCGGCGGAAAAATCCATCAGTTCGGCAGGCACTTCCTCGCCGCGCAGGGC
>CAYRPW010000048.1:7379-9871 GCA_964426145.1 uncultured Oscillospiraceae bacterium | reverse complement strand
TCGCGTCGCCGGCGGTTGCTGAATTGGTCAGCGTCGCCGGCAGGCTTGCCGATGCGCTCCGTCAATTCCTTTACGGTTACGGATTCGTTGGTCATCAGGGCTCTTTCGATGCGGATGGGCGCCATCATCTGCTGCGCGCTCGGCTTCTTGGCGCGGGCACGGCGGCCGCCGCGGATGACGTCGTCCTCAAATCCGCCCTTGGCCGTTTGGCGCGCAAGCTGCTTGCGGTTGATATTGGTGCGCTCTGCCTCGCGGCGGCGATTGACGTAGGTTTTCTTGTTCGGGTCGTAGTTGCTGACGCGTTCCTTGCCCTGCACCGGCGCAATTTCCGCCACGGCCGGAGCGCGCCCGCCCGGTGCGGGACGCCCGCCCTGCGGGGAAGCCGGACGGCCGAACGGGCCTTGCGCGCCAGCCGGGCGTCCGAACGGGCCCTGCGGGCCTGCGGGACGGCCGAACGGAGCCTGCCCCTGCGGAGCGGCCGGGCGGCCATACGGGCCTTGCGGATTGGCGGGGCGGCCGTACGGGCCTGCGCCTTGCGGAACGGCCGGACGGCCATACGGGCCTGCGCCTTGCGGAGCGGCCGGGCGTACGAACGGGCGCGGCGCCGCTGCGCCTGCGGGCGCGGGTCCGGCGACGGTGCCCGGGTTTGCCGGACGGCCATACGGGCCCTGCGGATTCGCCGGGCGGCCGTACGGGCCCTGCGGGTTTGCCGGACGGGCGAAAGGCCGCTGGGGCACAGCGCCTGCGGGCGCGTGCGCTGCGGGCGCAACCGGCCGCTGCACGGGCTGCGGCGGGGCGGATGCCGTTTCGGCCACCGGCTTTCGGATCGGCGGTTTGGGCGGCTCCGCAGCCGGCTTCTCCGACGCCTGGGGCGCGGCCGGCGGCTGGGAAACCGCCGGGGCGGTAACGGCGGCCTGCGCAGGCTCTTCCGCCTTTGCCTCCGCTTTCCCCTCGGCCTTGCTCTCAGGCTTGGCCTCGGCTTTAACCTCGGTTTTTGCCTCGGCTTTGGCCTCGGCCTTCACCTCGGGTATCTTTTCTATATGCTTCTTCTCCGCAGGCTGAACCGCGGCGGCTTCCTCCTCGGAATCCGGCATCGTGTACGCCTTGGTATGCGTCTGCGCCAGGCGTTCCTGTTCGGCGAGCATCGCTTCTTCCCTGCGAACCTCATCCTCGCGCACATACTGGGTTTCCAGTTTACGCAGCATGTGCATCAGGATATCCGCACCTTTGCGGACGTCCGCTACGCTCTCCATCACAGTTTCCGAACTCTGGAGAAGATCCTTGGTTGCATCTTTCAGATTGGTTTTGGTCATAGTTCCGCCTGCACCCCCGCAATATCTGCACTGTCGTTTTCGGTAAGGTTGTCGCCGGAAGTTTGTGCCGCAAGGCTTGCCCCCGCCAGCTCCAGAAGCTTTTGCGCCATGGTTCCCGGCCGCACGGCGGCCGCCATCCTGCCCTCTTTGCCAAGCGCTCCGGCGATGAGCCCGGCGGGCACTTCGCAAAGCGGTACGCGGTGGCTTTTGCAGGCGTTTCGGAATCGCTTTTTGGACACGTCCGTACTGCCTTCATCCAGCAATACCAGCGCGGCGGCCCGCCTGCGTACGGCGTCCACGCACGCATCCTGGCCGAGAATAACCTGCCCCGCCCGCTGGCAAAGCCCCAGAAAACCCCTGATCTTGATGGCATCCCGCTGGGTCAAGTCGCGTCCTCCTTGTGTAAAAGCCGGTCCATGGTTTGGGTGAGTGCAAGCACGGCGCTTTCTCCAAGCTGCGTTTCCAGCGCGCGATCCAGCTGCTTTTGCTTGAGCGCCCGGCGCAGGCACGCCGCATCGAAGCATACATACGCGCCGCGGCCGGCTTTTTTGCCGGTCGGGTCGAGCGCGACTTCGCCTTCGGGGGAACGCACCACGCGCAGAAGCTCTTTCTTGGGCTTCATCTCGCGGCAGCCCACGCACATGCGCATGGGAACTTTCCTTGGTTTCTGCGGCATCCGTGTGCTCCTCTATTACAGGGTGTCGTCCTCGTCGCCGGTTTCCAGTTCGATGTCGCTGAGTTCGGGCATGCCGGCCGCCGGATCAAACGCTTCGCCGGGTTCTTCGATGAACTCCTGGAAACCCAGGGGTTCTTCGTAGAGTTCCTGGGGCAGCGCGAACATCTCAACGGCCTGCGACTGGCTTTTGATATCGATGCGCCAGCCCGTGAGCTTTGCGGCCAGGCGGGCGTTCTGCCCTTCCTTGCCGATGGCCAGGCTCAGCTGGTTATCGGGTACGACGACACGGCAAGCCTTCTCGTCCTCGGCCACGAACACGCTCAACACGTGCGCGGGGTTCAGGGCGTTGGCAATGAATTCCGCCGGGTCGAGAGACCACTTGATGATGTCGATCTTCTCGTTCTTGAGTTCCGCAACCACCTTGTCCACGCGGTTGCCGCGCGGGCCAACGCACGCGCCGACGGGGTCGATCACGGCGTCGGTGGAGTAGACGGCCATCTTGG
>CAYRPW010000048.1:0-7360 GCA_964426145.1 uncultured Oscillospiraceae bacterium | reverse complement strand
TGCCCGCCTCACGCGCGATGGACTTGACCTGCACCACGCCCGCGGCGATTTCCGGAACTTCCAGCTCGAACAGGCGCTTGACCAGGCCCGGATGCACGCGGCTGACGCGCACCTGCGGCCCGCGGATCATTTCGCGGCCCGAACGGTTGACTTCCAGCACATATACCTTTAAGTGATCGTCGGAATGGTATTCCTCGCCGGGTATCCACTCGCTGCGCTCCAAAATGCCCTCGGTGCGGCCCAGCTCCACGTACACGGCGTTGGTTTCCACGCGCTGCACGATGGCGGTGAGGATTTCGTTTTCCTTCTCGGAATACTCGTCGTAGATCTTGCCCTGCTCGGCTTCGCGGATGCGCTGGATGATGACCTGTTTGGCGGTCTGCGCCGCGGTGCGCAAAAAGCCCGTGGGGGTGACGTCGATCTCGGCGATATCGCCCACCTGATAATCCGGGCGGATTTTGCGGGCGTCTTCCAGCGAGATCTGCACGGACGTATCTTCCACCTCGTCGGTGATGAGCTTGCGGGCAAACACCTGCGCTATGCCGGTGCGGCGGTCCAGCGTTACCGAAAGGTTGGCCGGCGGAGCTTCAAACCGCGCCACGTTGCGTTTGTACGCAGCCTTCAGCGCTTCTTCGATCGCGCTGAACAAAAGCTCCTCGCTGATATCTTTTTCCGAGGCGAGCATGTGCACGGCGCTTATGATTTCTCTTTCGCGATTTTCCATCTGCGTCTTCTTGACTGCCATACTGATAACTCCTATTCCAATCTATTCTTCATCTTCGGCGATTTCGACGACGGGCTTAACCAAAGCGACCGCTTTGCGCGGGAAGACGAGCCTGCGCCCGTCCGCCGCGATGATGGCCACGTTCTCGTCGTCCATCCCGTCCAGGCTTCCCGTAAACTGCTTCGCGCCGTCGAGCTTTGCGAACAGCCTTACCTCCACGTGGTCGCCGCGGTGCTTTTCCGCGTCGCGCTGGGTTTTGATGGGGCGATCCGCGCCGGGGCTGGAAACTTCGAGATAATCGTACGCAACGGCATCCAGCAGGGGTTGTATGGCCTTGTGAAAGCGTTCGCAGTCATCCAGCGTGATGCCGCCTTCCCGGTCGATGTACACGCACAGCGCAAGCCCGTCGGCTTCCTTCTGAAGCGTAACCTCCACCAGTTCAAAACCCAGCTGCTCCGCCGTGCGCGCGGCGATCATCTGCACGTCGGGAAGCTTTGCGCCTTCCTGCCCGTTTTTCACCGTCTCCACCTTCAAAAAGCAATCAAAAAGAGCGGTTTGCTATTGCCCCATTCGCCGCGCGGTGCCGGTAAAGCCAAAGGCCGAACAAACGCCCGGATCCTCCAGCTTTTTCCGCCATGCGGCAAAGGAAGCAATATCCACTCTTTCGATAAACCCTTCTTTCTGAAATGCTCTATCTGTCAATCAATCTGGATTGCGTCAAACAGAGTGAGTATAACACAGTATTCGGCCAAACACAAGCGTTTTCAGCGTTTTGATGGCTGCCCCGCCGCATAAGCGCCGCCCGGTATGCCGCGCCGGGTAATGAAGGCGGCCATCCCACGAATTGTTCCTCCCGGCAGCGACATCCGTTGCGTCGGTTGCCATTGCCGCGTTACCTGTTGTATAATAACGCGACACAGAAGCCAACAATCACGGCTCTCCCAACAATAACACAGGCGGTGGTATTTTGTATCGCGCGGTAACCGTGGACGACGAACCTTTCATGCTGGAAGGGATGCGTTTGATGATCGACTGGCAGCGCTGCGGTTTTACACTCTGCGGCGAGGCTGCCAACGCGCAGGAAGCGCTGCACCTGGTGGATACCCTGCAGCCGCATCTGCTGATTACCGACGTGCGGATGCCCGGCATTCTGGGCACCGACCTGGCCGCCATCGTTAACCGTTACCACCCCGACGTACTGATCCTGTTTTTCAGCGGATACCGCGACTTCAGCTATGCGCAGTCCGCCATCCGCTCACATGCGTTCGGGTATCTGCTCAAGCCCATCGACCCCGAGGAAGTGGAAAGCACGCTGCTGCGGGTGAAGGAAGAGCTGGACATGCGGCAGGCCGCCGCCGCGCATACGGGGAAACGGTCGTCCGTGCTGACCGACGAGGTGTTCAGCCGGATCGCCTGCGGGGACGACAGTGCCGAAGCCATGCTCCGGGCCGGGATCCTTTTAAAGCTCCAGGCGGACGAGCCCTGTTACTGCGCGGTGATTACGCACCGGCGCGGTGCGATACCCGAGCACGAAAAGCTTGTGCTCGCATCTGGCGGGGCGGTGCTGTTTGAGCTGTCCCCCAAGGAGTGCGGGCTGTTCTTCCAGCAGATTGAACGCGACTACGCGGCGCTGGAACGTTTAACGGCGCTGCTTGCGCATCCCGAAGCCTACACGCTGAGCGCGGGCGGCGTATATACCGGGGTGCCGGGTTTTATCAAAAGCCTGCAGGAAGCGCTGGACGCGCAGGGCGTTTTCTATGAGGCGCAGGGTTGCCTGCGGGTGTACCGGCCTTTCGACGCGCAGACCGCCGCCTGGCTGGACGCCGCCCGTCTGCCGGCGCTCCGGGACGCGCTTCTGACGGAGAACGCGGACGCGCTGGACATTTCGATTGCCGCGCTGCTCAAAGCGGCCGCGCAGGCCGGGCCAGGCCTCTTTTCCCTGCGCTGCATGGCCGCGACGCTGGACTCCATGCTTCCGGCCGCGGCCTACGATTTGCGGGTTTCGCTCAGCCGCCCGCTGTGGCACCAGGACGCCACGGAGACGGCGCAATGGCTTGCTGCGTTTTGCGATCAGCTGCGCGCCATCCGCCGCGCGATGACCCGGGAAGCCGAAAACGCTTTGCCTTTGCCCGTGCGGGAGACAGCCGCCGCGATCCGCACCCGGTATGCCGAAGCGCTGAACCTGAACCGGATCGCGGGCGACCTGCACATGAACCCCGCGTATCTTGGGCAGCTGGTGCGAAAGCACCTGGGGACCACGTTCCACCGGCTGCTTTTGATGACCCGCATCGACCACGCCTGCCTGCTGCTGCGGCAGACCGTAACCCCCGTCGGCGAGATTGCCGGCACCGTCGGTTTTCGGGACGTGGATTATTTCTCCCACCTGTTCCGCAGCCGCATGGGGATGAGCCCCGTCGCCTACCGCAACGCCGCCGCAGGAAAGGAGAACGCCCATGCGACGCATCAATGATCTGCCGATCCGTTCCAAGTTCATCCTGCTGTACTTCCTTGGCGTACTGCTGCCCATCTGCGTACTGCTGATCTACGTGCTGACCAACGTCACCGCCGAAATCCGCACCCGGGAGCAGCACAACGCGGAACAATCGCTCAACCGGGTGTACACAACCCTCAATACGCGGTTTTCCGCGGTCGTTTCGCTGTCCAACGCCATATCGTCGGACAGCCAGCTGCAAACCATGATGGAACATATCTATAACAGCCCGACGGAGTATTACACCACCTACTATATGGGGCTGCGCCAGATCATCAACCGGTATCAGCTGGCCTATGACCAGCAGGTCACCACGATCTCGCTGTACAGCGACAACTTCACCATGTTCAACGGCGGGTTCAACATCTACATCACACCCAAGGTAAAGGATGAGGAATGGTATCCCGACGATATTTCCACCGACGCACAGCTTAAAGTGTACCTGCGCCAGCAGGTGGGCCAGACCAGCATTCTGCAGCTGTGCATGACCCGCGTCCTGCATGCAGACTCGCCCTTTACCCAGGTGCTGCGCATCGACCTGAACATGGAGCCCATCTACTCGATGATCATGGAGGAGCTGTCCTACCTATCGATCTATCTGGTTGCACCGGACGGCACGGCCGTGTGTTACCCGGGCAGTTTGCAGGACAGTTTCATTACCAACCGCAGCATCCGCCCGCCGGAGAAAACCGACCTGCAGCTCTCGTTCGGCGACCGTACCGCCATGCGCGACTGGAAGCTGATGGCCAACATCAACACCGAACACATGAACCAGAGCATCCGGCGCGCCGTATGGTTCGGCCTGCTGCTTGGCGTTGTATGCTCCGTTTTCGCCGCCGTGATCGCGCTGGTTTTCTCCCGCTCCATCGCACGGCGCAGCCAGCGCCTCCTTCGGCATATGGACAGCATGACAGCCGAGCATTTCTCCCCCATTTCCCGCGACTCGGGGCGTGACGAAATCGGCGAGCTGACCGCCCATTTCAACGACATGGGCGCGCGCCTGCGGCAGCTGATCGACGATCTGTACGTCCTGCAGCTGCGGCAGAAAAACATGGAGCTGGAAACCGTGCGCGCAGAGCTGAAATACCTGCAGGCGCAGGTCGATCCGCATTTCCTGTTCAACACCTTGAACGCTTTGCTGGTATTAAGCGTGCGCGACGGCCACCAGGAAGAGGCCACGGTGCTGCGCGCGCTGTGCAAGTTGCTCCGGCGCATGGTGGATACCAAGCACGACGTGGTGCCGCTGAGCGAAGAGCTGGAATTTGTGCGCATGGTGCTGACCATCGAGCAATTCCGCTTTCACAGCAAGCTGAAATATGAAGTCAACGTAACGCCCGAGGCGCAGGCCCGCACCGTGCCGGTGATGAGCGTGCAGGGGCTTGTGGAAAACGCCTGCAAGCACGGCGTGCAGAACATGAGCGAACAGGGTGTGATCAGCGTATCCGCCCGCGTGGAAGAAAACGGAACGCTGGTGGTGGAAGTCAGCGATAACGGCGTGGGCCTGAAGCCCTCGCGGCTTGAGGAGCTGCTCCGCCAGATTAAAAGCCCGGAGGACATGCCCACAAGCGTTGGGCTGCAAAATATCTACCGTCGGCTTTTGCTGCATTACGGCAACTGTGCGGGGCTTGAGCTCAAAATCGCGGAGGAGCGCGGCATGATCGCCGTGATCCGCATTCCCGCGCAAAAAGAGGGGTGAGATCATGCTGCGCGTCATGCTGGTGGACGACGAACCCCTGGCGCTGGAAGGCCTGAAGCTCTTAATCAACTGGCAGGCGGAGGGTTTTACCATCTGCGGCGAATGTAAAAGCGCAGGCGAAGCGCTTGCGCAGCTGCCCGCGTGCAGGCCCGACCTGCTGGTGACGGATATCCGCATGCCCGGCAGGAACGGGCTGGAGCTTCTGAACGCGGCCCGGGAAACCGGGTTTGAGGGCGAGTGCGTGATCGTCAGCGGATACAGCGACTTTCAGTATGCGCAAAACGCATTGCAGATCGGCGTGGCAGGGTATCTGCTCAAGCCCGTGGAGCCTGCCGAAGCGGCCGTGGTGCTTGCCCACGTGCGCCGCAGGCTGCTGGAAAAAGACGTGCAGGCAAGCCGGCGCGGCAAAGCCGCGCACGATGCCATATCCGCGCTGCTGACCGGCGGCACACCGGGTGCCGCGCTGCCCGGCGCCGCGCTTTGGGCGCTTTCCACCTGGGGAGCGCCGCTGCCGTATGCCATCGTGCAGGCGCTGCTTGCCCTGTTCAAACCGGGCACGGCAACGGCGCATATCGTGGAGGACAAGGAATACCTGGTGTTGCAGCTTTCCCCGGCGGATCCGGCCCCGGAGTACGCAAAGGCAATCTCCCTGCTTGCCGGGTACAAACGGCAGCTGACCGTTGCAGGGCTGCCCGTGCACCCGGAGGACCTGGCGGGGCTGCGCAAACAGCTGGCCGACCAGCTGGACCGGGTTTGCCGCACAGCCCTGACCCAACATGTGGACGCGCTTGTGCACGCCATTGCCCTGCGACAGCCCGACGAATGCGCGGCGCTCTGCGTGAAATTGGAGCAGTTCTGCGCGGATTGCGGCGCGGCGGCGGCGCAGCGGGCCCGAAGGCAGCTGGTATCCGCATGCTCCGGCTTTTTCACGGACAAGGAAAACGCAATGCGGGCCTTTCTGGCGGCGCAGGATGAAGATTTTCAAACGCTGTGCCTGCTTGCGATCCGGCTGCTCGCCCCCGCGCAGGAACGCGTCAGCGACGCGATGGCGCGCTACGCCCTGGAGCGCCAAAGCGAGCGCGTGACTTTGAACGCCGTGGCGGCGGCGCTAAAATACAACGCCACCTATCTGGGGCGCAAGTTTCTGGAAGAGCAGGGTCTTGGTTTTCGGGAGTGGCTTTTGCAGCAGCGCATCGCACGGGGAGCCGAGCTGCTGCGCGGTACGGAGTTATCCGTATCCGCCGTTGCCAAAGCCGTCGGATATGAGCATTACAAGCGTTTTCTGCGGCATTTCAAGCAGTATTACGGGATGACGCCGGAACTGTACCGGCATAAAAAACCGTGATCTCCGGATCACGGTTTTTAAGTAGAACTTTCGATAGAGCGCTCAGCCCTTGACGCTGCCCACCTGCAAACCGACCACGAAGTAGCGCTGCAGGAAGGGATAGATCACCACGATGGGCGCGGCGGAAACCACGGTGATGGCGGCGCGGATGGTGACGGGGGTCGTATTGGTGGTGCTGGCCGCCGCATCGACCGTGGTGAGAGCGGAGTTGGCGTTATTGACGGTGGTGGCGAGCTTCATCTTCAGCAGATACTGCAGCGTATGCAGGTGCACTTTGCTTGCGTTGTACAGATGCGTGTCAAACCAGCTGTTCCATGCGCCTACGGCTACGAACAGGGCGACTGTCGCAAGCACCGGCATGCACAGCGGGAAGATGATCCGCCAGAATAGATAGATATCGCCCGCTCCGTCGATGCGCGCGCTTTCCACCAGCGCGTCGGGCAGGCCGAGGATGAACGTGCGGGTGATGATCATGTTAAAGCAGGACATCATCGTGGGAATGATATACACCCAGAAGCTCTTGCTCAGCCCCAGCGTGCGCTGGATGAGCAGATAATTGGGGATAAGGCCCGCGTTTACGTACATCGTCAGCACGAAGAGCGTGGTGATGAACTTGCGCAGCACGTATTCCCTGCGGCTGAGCGCGTAGGCGAGCATGGACGTGATCACGACGTTTAAAATCGTCTGGATGGCGGTGCGCGCCACGGTGATGAAAAACGCGTTGAAGATGATCTCGTCCGCAAAGATGGTTTCGTAGCTTTTCAGGCTGAACTGGCGCGGCCACAGCCCGATTCCGCCGCGGACGGCGTCGGTGCCCTCGTTAAACGAGATTGCGATGGTGTTGATGACGGGGTACATCGTGATGAACACGAGCAGAATCATACCCAGCCCGTTGAGAAGCGGGAACAGGGACCGCCTGTGGAAGTAGGAAGCGCGCCTGCGTGTCGCCGTTTTGATCATCTGTCCCGCCTCCTTACAGCAGCGTGTCTTCGCCCAAACGCTTGGCGGTGAAGTTCGCGCTCAGCATCAGGGCGATGGACACCAGGCTTTTGAAGATACCCGCGGCGATGGCGCGGCTGTACTGCCCCTTGGTAATGCCGTATT
>CAYRPW010000047.1:7243-9949 GCA_964426145.1 uncultured Oscillospiraceae bacterium | reverse complement strand
GCTGTTTGATCCAGCTGTCGATGCGTTTTTGCTGGGTTTCCTCGTCGTCATACAGGCGGCTTAAGCGCATATCGGAGGAATACTTGGAGCGGAAATAGGCCTGCCGCTCGTCGATCGCGGTTTGCAGAATGGTTTCCTGGTTGATGAGGTTACCCCGCGCCCCGTGCACCAGCGCGCGCACTTCCAGCCCGCGCTCGATCGCCTGGCCGTTCAGGCGGTCCATTTTCTGGTCGTAGGCGGTTTCGGTGTCCAGAAGCGACTGCTGGTATTTTTTGATCTGGTCGCGGTAATCCTGCAAAGTGGAGAGTTCCTTGCTGGAATAGCCCGTGGAAAACACATAGCACACCACGTCGCCGCGCTGCACAAGGCTTCCCTCCCGGGCGATGTATTCGATATTCTGCACGCCTTCGTCGCTATACACGCTTTCATTGCGCACGATGATCGCGTCTCCCACGTGCACGCTGCCAAGCGACGCCGTTTCCACGATGGCCGTGGTGGGCTTGGGCTCCTGAAGGCTTGCAACGATCAGCCAGGCGACGCCGCCCAGCAGGCCGACGATCACCATCGCCTGCAGGATGCGCACAAGCGGGCTGCGGTTCTGGCGGCGCAGCTGCCGCATGCGCTTGCGTTCCTTCTTTTTGGCCAGCTCCGCCTTGGCCTGCTGCAGCGCCTGCCACTCCAGAAGTTCCTGGGGGGACATCTGCAACTGCGCGGCCTGCATGGCCGCCCATTGCTCGTTGGTCATCGGGGGGAGGTTCGGCTGCGGCTGCACGGGCGGATAGCCGTTTACGGCCCGCCACTGCGCGTACTGCTCGGGCGTCATATTCTGGGGCCAGGGATCGCTTGAATAGGGATCAAAGTTCCCGCCGTTCTGCATTGCGCGCCTCCTTTCCCCTGCGTATGTGTGAAGTCCGTCCGCCGCGTAACGCTGTCAAACGCGCTGCGGGCCGGCAAACACAGCCCGCGGGCATGCGCCGCGGCGCCGGCGGCCGGCCGAACGTTCAGGCTCCGCTTTCCTCAATGGCGCGAAGCCGCTGCAGCACGCGGCGTTCCATACGGGAAATCTGCATCTGGGATACGCCCATCTGCTTGGCCACCTCGCGCTGGCCCAAACGCTGGGCATAGCGGAGGGTTAACAACTTTCGTTCCTTCTCGTCCACCTTGGAGAAGATCCAGTTCATCCACTGGCTGCCTTCCACCTCGCCGTATCCTTTGTCTTCGGCGCCCAGCATCGCGCCGATGTCCGCATCGCGGTCCTCGCCCACGGGCGCGTCCAGCGATACGACTTCGGTTTGCTTTCGCATATCCAGAAGCATCAGCAGCTCGTCCTGCGTGATCTGCATCGCCTCCGCCAGTTCCCGGGCGGAGGGTTCCCGCAGGTGGTCCAGTTCAAACTGCTCGCGGGTCAGCTGCATGTGGTACAGTTTCTGGCGCATATCGCGCGGCATGCGCATGCCGCCCGTTTTATCGCGGATATAGTTGCGCACGTCCCCGGCGATGGTGGGCACGGCGTAAGTGACGAAGCGGAAACCGCGGCTCAGATCGAAACGCTCCACCGCCTTAAGCAGGGCAATGCTCGCCACCTGCTGCAGGTCTTCGTTTTCGATTCCCCTGCCCTCAAAACGGCGCGCAACAGCCCTGGCCAGCGGCAGATAGCCTTCGACCAGCTGATCCCGGATGGGTATCGCACGGGTAGCCGCGTATTCCTGGAACAACGCGCCCATGCGTTCCTCGTTCGTCATGATCACAAAATCCTTTACAGCGGAAGCGAGAAGCCGATCGAGCCCACGCCGCACACATCGTGCTGCAGGGTAACGTCCGGCATGAGAGTTTCCAGCACGCAGCGGCTGAACTCGATATCACTTTGGGCTCCGTCCTGCATTTCGTCGGCGCGGATTGCCTGGAAACAGCAATGCATGCGTTCCCCGTCCACCCAGGCTTTCAGTTCGATCCGCGCAGCTTTGCGCTGCTGGTGCAGCAAACAATCGCAGCACTCGTCGGTCGCCGCCCGCACGTCGTCGATCAGCCCGACGTCCAGGCCCGCGATCATTCCCAGGCCGCTGAGCGCCATCCGCGCCAGCAGTACAAACTCCTGCGTCGCAGGCATGGTCAGCAAAATTTCCCGATGCTCCGCATTCATTGGTTTCGCCTCTTTCACCGCGCCTCTTCAGGGGGGGGTCGGTTCTTATTATGCTACCATATCCGGCAATCGTTTGGCAAGCCGCCGCGCCCTGGCGCCGTGCAGGCCGGGCGGTTCAGGCGGCGGGAAACAGAAGGTCTGCGCCCATCTTTACAAGGAGCAGCAACAGCACGCACAGCATCATGACGCGCACCAGCCCACCGCCTTTTACGATGGTCATGCGGCTGCCCAGCGCCGAACCGATCATCGAACAGATCCCCGCCGGTATGCCCAGCAGGAACAGCACGTTTCCCGTTGCGATGAGGCTGATCAGCGCGGCAACGTTGCTGGCAAGGTTGACGACCCGGCCCGTGCCGCTGGCCTGCACAGCTTCCATGCGGAAGACGTATAAAAATAAAAGAATCAAAAACGTGCCCGTGCCGGGGCCGACCAGGCCGTCGTAAAAGCCTACGGCGCAGCCGATGCCAAACGCAAGCCAGAACGAAGTTCCCGCGGAAAGCGCGCGCGGCTCCTGCCGCTTGGGTTTGCGCAGCGTGAGCACCGCGGCGACGGGGATACAGCACAGC
>CAYRPW010000047.1:0-7233 GCA_964426145.1 uncultured Oscillospiraceae bacterium | reverse complement strand
AGTCGTTCACCCGGTGCGCGCCCACATTGGTGATTTGCGTCATCAGATCGGGGTAGTCGGCCCACCAAAAGCAGAAATCCTCGGGGCTCAGCAGTGAGGCGGGCAGGCAGACGGCATCGGGGATGCAGCACAGCACCAGCACGCGAACCGTGTTCTGCGGGAGCGCGGTGAGCGTAAGCGCGCCCAGCGTACCGCACAGAAGCGCGCCAAGCACCGCGGGCACGGCGACGCGCGCCACGATTTTCCCGGCTTTGGCATAGTTGGCCGTTGCCGCCGCCGCGCCCATCATGGCGGACAGCTTGTTGGTGCCGGCTGCAAGGGTTGGCGGCAGGCCTGCCAGATAATAGGCGGGCAGCGTCAGAATGCCGCCGCCGCCCGCAATCGAGTCCAGAAAGCCCGCAAGGAGCGCCAGCGGGCAGACGATCAGGAACATGGAGGCGGTCAGCGTCATAAAGTACCCTCGGTTTCATCGGGAAGTTTTTGCAGCAGCAGCAGGATTAAAAACGTGCACGCCAGCGGGCTGAACGCGAAAAAGCGCGCGTCCTTGCCGCAGAGCAGCGCCATGGTTCCCAGATTGTAGCAAAGCACAGGCAGCGCAAGCAGCAGCGCGCCCGGCCCGTTCTGCCGAAGCGCCCAGAGCGCGGCCACGAGCATCATAAGAAACGACACGCCGATATTGCCGAAATAATACCGCAGCGGAAACGCCGCATACGGCGCGGTGAGCACGTTTTTCACCGCCTGCCCCGCGCGGTTCAAAGCGCCGTTCAGCACCGGAACGCCGGGCAGATCGCCGGAGTTCCGCACCTGGATCAGCGCGTCGCCCTCGTCGCCGATCCCCCATACCAGATCGGTTACCCCGGTTATGGCAAGAAACGCCGTGCGGGGCGAGCGTCTGGCGGCGCTTGCCGCCATGCGCAGGATATCCGAAAGCGTGACCTGTGCTACGGCTTCCCGGGTTTTGCCGAATTTGATGGAATTGTAGACGTGGAGCTGGTAGCTTTCCCATTCTGCCGCGCCGGCCATTGTGTCCGTAAAGGCGAGGGTTTCCTGGTCCAGCGCGCCGGGATCTTCCGCGCGCACGTCGCTGATCACCGTCATCGGGATGCCGACGCTCTCCTCCAGCGCGTTGTTGGGATAGGAAACGCGCAGCGTTGTATACAGCGGCCCCCAGACCAGCGCAAGGCAGGCGGTCAGTACCGCCGCCGACAGAAGCAGCGGCTTGAGCTGGCCGCGCAGGCAAAAAAACGCCGTTACCAGCAGTGTGACCGTAAAGAAAAACGCGTTGTGCCGCACCATGGTGCAAAACGCAAGCGCAAGCCCGAAGGCAGCGGCGTTCTGCCACCGCGCCAGCCATTTCCCGCGGCTGCAATAGAGGTTTACGGCGTGCGCCAGCAATACGACCGCCCCGACGGTCATGGCGTTGTCCTTCCACAGATACATCAGGGTATTACCGACGATCGGCGAGAGCGTGCAAAGCGCGGTGATGGACAGCAAAACCCAACCCTTCATCCCCCAGGCGTGCAGCACCGCGGCCAGATAGCCCACCGCCAGGCTGTACGCGCCGCACTGGAGCGCGACCACGAAGCCGTAGTTGGGGCGGATCAGGTATCCCAGGCGCAGCAGCAGCGTATGGAAAACGGGATGCCAGTTGGAATAGGTGTTCGTAGCCGCCTGCGTCCACTGCACGGCGCTGTCTACCGATACCGCGCCGGGGTAAGCCGCCGCAACGAACACGGCAAGGAGGAACAGGCTGAGTCCCGTAGCCGCCAGAAACACGCCCGGGCTCAGCTTCCCACGCACCCGCCGCACTTGCGCAAAGGGCAGCGGGCAGGCCGCAAGCCGCATCAGCAAGGCGAAAGCAGCCGCGGCGATCAGCACGAAGAAAACGAGCGCGAACGCCGTTTCCTTCGCCGATACAAATAAACCGCTGCGGCACAGATACAGCGCAGCGGAAATATAAACAGCCAGGCACCCCGCGCACAGCCAAACCCATGCCCGGTGCGGCTTGGAGGAATACGGCACGGACCCGTGCGGGGCTAATTTCAGCATCCCGCGCCTCCTACTGCACAAACTCCTGATAAATCGCCTGAATGGCGGTCTTGAAATCCTTCGTATCCACGCCGACCAGAATGCTCAGCTCGCCGGAGCCCTGATCGATCATGCGCACGTTGACCCGCGCCTTGCTCAGCGCCGAAAACAGCCTCGCCGCCGTGCCGGGATTGTGCACCATGCCGCGGCCTACCGTTGCGATCAGGCCGAGGTGATCCTGAACGTCGATGAAATCGGGGTTGGTCAGTTCCATCATCCGGGTTTTCAGGCGGTCCTTGACGGGTTCGAGCTGCGCGGTTTCCAGCACCACGCAAAGCGAATCGATGCCCGAAGGCAGATGCTCGAAGTTCAGGCCCACTTCTTCCACCGCCTGCAAAATGCGGCGGCCGAAGCCGCGTTCGGTGTTCATCATGGCCTTTTCCACGGAAATAACGGAAAAGCCGGTGCGGCCCGCGATGCCCGTGATCACGTTCTCGCTCGCGCCTGCGGCAGGCGCGTGGGTGATCATCGTGCCGGGGTCTTCCGGCCGGTTGGTGTTGCGGATATTGGTGGGGATGCCCGCCCGCTGGACGGGGAATACGCTTTCCTCGTGCAGCACGGTAGCGCCCATATAGGCAAGCTCGCGGAGTTCCTGGTAGGTGATGGCGTGAATGACCTTCGCGTCGGGCACGATGCGGGGATCGGCCATCAGGAAGCCGGAAACGTCCGTCCAGTTTTCATAGCATTCGGCGTCCGCCGCGCGTGCGACGATCGCGCCGGTGATATCGCTGCCGCCGCGCGAAAAGGTGCGGATCCGGCCGTCTGGCATGGCGCCGTAGAAGCCGGGGATCACGGCGCACTCGGCCTTGCGCAGCGCCGCGCCCAGCACCTCGTTGGTGCGCTCGGTATCCAGCAAGCCGTTCTCCGTGAAGAAAATCGTATCCTTGGGGTCGATGAACGGAAAGCCCAGGTACTGGCTTAATAAAAGCCCGTTCAAATACTCCCCGCGGCTGGCGCAGTAATCACAGTTCTGGCCCTGGAGCAGATCCTCGCGGATGCGGTCGAATTCCGCGTCCAGATCCATCGCAATGTGAAGCTCGTCCGCAATGGCCGCGTAGCGCGCCTTGATGCGGCCGAACAGATCGCGGCAATCGCCGCCGGAGCAATGCATGCCATGCGCGGCATAGAGCAGATCGGTTACTTTTTCGTCGTCGGCGAAGCGTTTGCCGGGAGCGCTGGGAACGACGAATACACGCCGTTGATCCATATCCAAAATGTTCTTGACCTTTTGAAACTGCCCCGCGCTGGAAAGGGAACTGCCGCCGAACTTCGCAACGATCCTGCCCATGTGCCATCCTCCCGTAGCGCGCGATGATGAAACGGATCTCCACCGCCGCGCCTTCACAGAAAGATATTGTATCGAAAGAGTTTAGGAAAGTCAATGCCGCGCAAGCGTTACGCGCCTATCTATTCCCCTAAAGCCCGCCGCAGCCCCCCGGCATTGCCGTTATACGGCAAAGCATGCGCCTGCGGCGCTTTCCGGCGAGAGGTTCAGGCGCGGGTACAGGGCTATCGCGGCCCGCGCATGGTAGGATACCGCCGGTGGATCGGTAACGGAAAACTGCAGGCATACGTCCCGCGCGGCAGCCGCAAGGCGCGCCCGCGCATCCGGCGCGGGCAGCGAAACGAGCGCCTGATACACCTCCGCCGCCTGCGCGCGGGTGATTTCAAGCGGCGATAGGTCCTGCCCGAGGAGCGCTAGGCAAACCGCATTGGCCGCAACGGGTTCGTACAGATTGATCAGCAGTTCCCGGTGCGAAGGCGATACGCGGGAAAGCAGCAGCGATACGCATCCGGGTCTGCCATGCGCGATCCACTCGTTTTCCATCAGCAGGCGCGTGAGGTATTCCCGGATGTACAGCGCGCCGGAAAGCTCCTGCGGTACGGGAAGGCAAAGCTGGTAATCGATATCCGCGGGAATGCGGTGCGCATACAGGCGCACGTCATACCGGCGGAAAAAGGGGCCGATGCCCGCAAGCGTATCCGAAAGCGAGCGGTTTGCAAACGTGCGCACCGTTTGCAAGGCGGTTTGATACAGTGTTTCCGCTTCGCCGCAAACCAGCCGCAAACCAGCCTGCCCCTGCCCAAGCAGCTCCTGAAGATCGGCGGAAAGGAGCGCGCGCAGCGGCAATCCGCTTTGTGAAAGCGCAAAGCGCAGCGTGAACACGAGCGACCGCAGCAGCTCGGCCGCGGCCTCCTCGCGCAGCGACGAATGATCGCCCTGCGTCTGCAGCCGCGCCTGCTTAACCAGCAGCGCAAACAGCCGCGCCTCCAGCATCTTTTCTTCCTCCGGCGAAAATCCGGCTTCCTGCGCCGCCGGGAGAATGCCGGTTTCGCCGGGTTCAGTCCCCATCCCCATCCGCATCCTCGTCATCCTCCGCGGCATCGCTGCACAGCGCGCGGGTAAGCGCCGATACCGCGACGTTTTCCATGTACAGCAGCGATCCCTGCGCCTTGCTGTGGAAGAGTTTGTGCATGGCCTCCAGCAGCTCGTCGTCGCTTAAGGCGTCGTCCAGGTCGTTTTTATACGCATAGAACAGCTCCTGCAAGGCATTCAGGGTATCGAACGTATCGGCGCGCAGGATATAGGGCGAATCGCAGAACATGTGGATCAGCCTGGGCAAAATCCCTTCGCCCAATTCCAGCCGCCCGCAGGCAACAAGCGTCTCATGCTCGGCGGATACCAGCGCTTTGATCTCCTGCCAGCTTAAATACAGACCGAAACGCTCCAGCTCCGCGCCGCATTTTATCAGGCCTTGCTCCCGCGTGGCAAGCTGCGCAGAAAGCATGGCGGGCAGCGTGTGTTTTTCCAGGTAAATCAACTCCTTCGCCTCATGCTACAGCCAGCCGCAGGCAAAGACAAGACTTGACTTTTCCCGCATTTCATGCTATGATATTCATAGAAAAAAAGTCCGGAGCAAGCGCTCCGGACTTTTTTGTTACACATATCGACTTATTGCGCTTTCCTGGCCTGCCATTCCGCGTTGAGCACGGACATCATCGCGACGTCCATATACCGGCCGTCCACCATGGCGGCATGGCGGCGCACGCCCTCATGCACGAAGCCCGCCTTTTCATAACAGCGCATGGCGCGCTTGTTGCCGGTGTACACCGTGAGCTCCAGCCGTTCCAGCCCGAGGATGCCGAACGCGTAATCCTGCAAAAGCTTCAGCGCTTCCGTGCCGACGCCTTTGCCGCGCTTTTCGTCGCTGCCGATGACGATGCCCAGTTCGCCGCAGCGCAGCTTCCAGTTGATGTCAAAGATATCCAGCTGGCCGATATAGGATTGGTCTTTCACGTCGGCAATCACGAAATACGCCGCGTTGGGCGCGCTGTGCATGACGCGGTTCAGGAAATCGGTGGTATCGGCCTCGGTTTGCGGGTACCAGAAGATGCCGGAAAGATAGCGCGTGGTGGCGCGGTCGTTCACCCATTTGCGGATGCTTGGAAAATCGTCCTGCCGGTACTCGCGCAGCATGACGTTGGGCCCGATCATATGCGGCATATTACCCCTCCCGTTATTCGTCCCAGGAAAGCGGGTATTCGGCCACGGGGTTGTCCAGTCGCTTTCCGTTTTTCAGCAGCACGGACACGACGCTGTCGATGTTCTCCCGCTTGGTGTAAGGCGTGATGATGAAATCGTTATAGCTGGTATTGGAGGAGATCCGCGCCGGGATGATGATGAACCCGTCCGTGGTCACCTCCGCATCCTTGACGCGGAATTTGATCTGGAAGATGAAGGTGGACATATCATCCGGCTTGTTATGGCCGGCGAAGATGAAGTTGCCAAGCGAGTAGACGATATACTTGCCCTTGTATTCCTCGATGGGGTTCAGCCGGTGGCTGTGATGCCCCACCACAAGGTCGGCGCCGCCGTCGATCGCGATTTTGCCCATCTTCTGCTGCTTTTCGTTGGGATAATAATCCTTCTCGTCGCCCCAGTGGAACGCGCAGATGACGATTTGCGCGCCGCGTTCCCGAAGCGCCGCGATGTCCTCGGGCACCTGGGTATAGAGGCGGCTGTACGCGCCGTCGAACGTCTGGTAGGCGAGGATGCCCACCTGCACGCCGTACAGCGTGAACAGCGCGGGTTCGGTTTCGCAGGAGTAGCCCACGCCCGCGTCTAAGAGGGTTTGCTTGGTTTGGGCGTACCCTTCGTCCCCCATATCCAGCACGTGGTTGTTTTCAAGCGTCACAAACTCCACGCCGTTGTCTTTGAGCACGGACACGTAGGCGGGGTCTGCCCGGAACAGATAGGAATAGTCCGAGCGCTGGCGGTTTCGGTCGGCCGTGGTGAGCGTGCCTTCGAAGTTGAGCACCGTCAGATCGTCCGCCATCAGGAGGTCTTTGACGTTTTTGAAGATGAAGTTGATATCCCCGCCCTGCTCGGCCAGTTCGCGCTCGAAGATGGACTTGCCGCTGGCCTGCATGTTGTCGCCGATGGTGAAATCGCCGCCGAAGGTCATCGTGAGCAAAACGGAACCGTCGTTTTCCAGGCGCGGCAGGGTTGTATCCACCGGCGCCACGATTTCCTCAGACACCGTCTGCCCGCTTTCGTCGGTGATCGTGACGGAGATTTTTCCCGCGTCGATCAGCGCGTTTTCAAGCGATACATCCTGCTCGGCCCCGGTCGCCAGGGCGGCGGCCGGGAGCGCGAGGCAGAGAACCAGTATCAAAGCGGTGTGTTTACGAAGCATTGAGTTCCTCCCGTTTTCAGTGGGTCTGGAGAGTTTTCAGGAATTCGTCCATCCGCTCCAGCGCGACGGTCAGCTTATCGATAGCCGTGGCGTAGCAGCAGCGGATGTAGCCTTCGCCGCAGGCGCCGAACGCCGTACCCGGCACGCAGGCGACTTCCTTTTCCTTAAGCAGCCGTTCGCAGAACGCCTCGCTGGTCAGGCCGGTTTTGGCGATGGACGGGAACACGTAAAACGCGCCCAGCGGTTCAAAACAGGAAAGCCCCATCTTGCGGAACCCGTCCAGCATCAGGCGGCGGCGGCGGTTGTAGCTCATGTGCATGGTGGCGATATCGGCATAATTGTCCTCGCGGCCGCGTTTTAACGCTTCTTCCGCGGCCACCTGCGCCTGCACCGACGCGCACATGATGGAATACTGGTGAATTTTAAGCATGTTTTCCATCAGCGGCAA
>CAYRPW010000046.1:9615-9983 GCA_964426145.1 uncultured Oscillospiraceae bacterium | reverse complement strand
ATTTCCGCCATCTTGGGCTTGCCAAGCCCTCGACGTAGCGCTGCTACTACAAGTTGCGGCCTCGCTCTTCGCTTCGCTTGAGCGAGGCTACGCGCTTCATTGCCGCTGGCAATTAAAGCGCTAGTCGGGGTAAACCCCTCCCTTACGGACATGGCAAACCCAACCTGACAAAAATCCAATTCGCCAGCGCGCGCGTTCTTCCATCATCGCTAGCTGGGTGGTCGTTACCTGAACGAAAATACGTATTGGCCGCGCTGTGCGCGGCCAATCTGGCTTTTCCTCAATATTCTGCTGTAAAGTGAACACATCATAAACAACCATCGAATAAGGAAGTAAATTCTATGTTTCACAGCATTACGTTACCCAAC
>CAYRPW010000046.1:2773-9605 GCA_964426145.1 uncultured Oscillospiraceae bacterium | reverse complement strand
GGCAGAAATAGTACTACTGCAGATTGGCCGCGCTTGCGCGGCCAATCTTTGTCCACTTTCCACTTAGGCGGTGTTCATCGCCGCCGACAACCCACAGATAAGGATTGAGCACCATGTTTCACAGCATTACGTTACCCAACGAGCTCCGCGTGGTGGGGGAACCGCTCGGCCATTTGCGCAGCTGCACGATCGGCGTATGGATCAAGGCGGGCTCGATGAACGAAACGCCGGAGGAAAACGGCCTGTCGCACTTCATTGAGCACATGGTCTTCAAAGGCACCCAGCACCGCAGCGCCCGCAAGATCGCCGAAGAGATGGACGCGGTCGGCGGGCAGCTCAACGCCTTTACCGGCAAGGACTGCACCTGTTACTACGCCAAGGTGATCGACGAAAACCTCCCCCTCGCCGTGGATATTTTAAGCGACCTGGTGCTCAGGCCGCTGTTTGCGGCAGACGATCTGCGCAAGGAACGAAACGTGGTTTTGGAAGAGATCGCCATGGTGGAGGACACGCCGGAGGATTTGATCGGCGACGTGCTGGCCGAAGCGCAGTTTGCCGGCTCGCTCAGCATGCCTGTGCTCGGCACGCCGGAGCGGATCGGCGGCTATAAGGTGCAGGACGTCCGCCGGTACTGGCGGCGGCACTATCAGCCCGATAACATCGTCATCGCCATCGCGGGCCGGTACGATTGGGATGCGCTGCTGTCCCTCGTTCACCGGTATTTCCACCACTTCCCCAAGGCCGACCTGAAACCTTCCGTCGGTCCGCAGGCGTATGTCGGCGGGAAACTTTCGAAGGTGAAGGATACCGAACAGCTGCAGATCCTGATCGCGCACCGCGGCTACGCGCTGGGCGCGGACGAGCTGTACGCGCTTTCCGCATTTTCCAACGCTTTGGGCGGGGGCATGTCCTCCCGCATGTTCCAGCGCATCCGCGAGGAGCTCGGCCTGGCGTACTCGGTGTACTCCTACCCCTCCAGCCATCCGGGGCTTGGCACGTTCACGGTCTACGCGGGCACCTCGCCCCAGCATGCCGAAACCGTGATCCGCGAGATTCAGCAGCAGACGGAACTCGCGCTGAAGGAAGGCTTTACGGACGAAGAATTTCAAAGCGCCAAGGCGCAGCTGAAGGGCTCGTTTCTGCTCGGGCTGGAAAGTTCTTCGGGGCGTATGCAGTCCATCGGGCGCAGCGTGCTGCATTTAGGGTATCTGCGCACGCCCGACGAGGTGCTTTCCAAAATCGAAGCCATCACGAAACAGGCCCTGCACGAAACGGCAGAGCACGTGTTGCGTTCGGATACCAGCGCGGCCGTCGTGGGCAAAGACGCACAGCGCTTCTTGGATTTTATTGGGTAACCGTTTCCGCCTGATCCATTTTCCACAGCGAACGCGAGAACAGGAGCGCCGCCGCGGCTAGCACGAAAATCATCGCAAACGGCAGCGCCGGGTCAATCCCCGCAAGCAGGCCCGCAACCGTAGACAGCGGCGAGGTCAGCAGCGTGCTGATCGCGTAGAAGAAACCCAGCATCCGCGCGCGTTCCTCGCGGTCCATATTCACCATCTGCAGCCCGCCTGTAAACGGTATGAGCAGCGAAAGCGCCGCGCCTTCCATCAGCACCGTGGCGAGCACTAACCCGAACATCCCCCCGGGCATCAGCAGCATGCTGACAGCCTGCGCCATAAACAGAACAAGCCCAAGCCCCACGGGGTTTTTAAAGCGCTTCAGGTTGAGCTTCGGCACCAGAAATACGTAGCTTCCCAGCATCAAAAGCGTTTTGATCGTGGAGAAGATGGACAGGTTTTCCGCCGCGATGCCCAGTTTGCTGGTCACCAGCAGCGGCCAGAACATATCGTTTACGGAGCGCAGGCCGGAAAAACAGGCGATAAACGCGATCGTGAGCAGGATGCGGCGGCTTTTGAGCATCGTGAACAGCACGCGGCGGCTGTCCCACAGGCGGTGGAGAACGCTTTTGCCGCGGCTTTCCTCCATGCGGCGCAGGCCGACCGACGTTTCTTTGGAGATCGCGTACACCAGCACCACCTTGATCAGCATGCTCACGAGGAAGAATCCGTACAAGAAGCGCACGGTCGGCACAACCTCATACCGCTGTACGAAGAAATAGGCGATCGGGGCAAAAAAACCGGCGATATGCGCCGCGATCTGGATAATGGAAAAGATTCGGATGAGCTTGCTCTCCGGCGTGTCTTCAATCAGCAATAGCGTCCAGGCGGATTCCGTTACCCGGCACGCGCCGTTGAACAGCGCCGCGACGATAAAGTACCGGGCGTCCTGCGCGATCATCCACAGGAACGCGGGAATGCACCACGCGATGAAATCGAATACCAGCGTCGTCAGCCTCCGGCCGAATTTATCGGTCAAAACGCCTGACAACAGCGACCAGGCCACCTGCGAGACCATCGCAAGCGTCGCAATCACGCCGATCATCACCGGCGACAGGCCGATACCCGCCATATAAACGGATACGAACGGTACGAACAGGTTATAGGGGATGCCCCACAGCGGCTCTGTCCACAAACAGGCGCGTTCGTTGCCCTTCAGGGTGCATATGGTGTGCAGGATGGACGGTTGCGCTTCTCTCATGCGGGTTCTCCTTTTGGGGGATGCAGGCCATGCATATTGTACAGGAACGGACAGGCGAGCGCAACTGAAAAATCTGGGCATAGGCGAACGTTAGTTCTATACAAACAATTTGCGTTATGGTATACTAAGCGCAGTACGTAAGGGAGGAACCATCATGGAAAAGGCAAAGGTTTACTTCACGGATTTTCGGGTGCAGGGCGGGCGGAATCTGCTGGACAAGCTCAAGCACCTTTTAAAGCGGGCGGGCATGACGCAGCTGCCGCTCAGCGGTAAGTTTACCGCGGTCAAACTGCATTTCGGCGAGCCGGGCAACCTGGCGTTTCTCCGCCATAACTATGCCCGCGTCATCGTGGATACCCTTAAGGAAATGGGCGCGAAGCCGTTTTTGACCGACTCCAACACCCTGTACCCCGGCATGCGGAGAAACGCCCTGGATCATCTGGACGCGGCGTACCAGAACGGGTTTTCCCCGCTGCAAACGGGCTGCCACGTCATCATCGCGGACGGGCTTCTGGGCACGGATTTCGTCAGCGTGCCGGTGGACGGCGAGTATTGCGACCACGCCCTGCTTGGCCGCGCCGCGGTGGACGCGGAAGCGATCATCAGCCTTACGCACTTCAAGGGGCACGAGCTGACGGGCATCGGCGGCGCGCTGAAAAACCTGGGCATGGGGTTTGGCTCCACGGCCGGCAAACGGGAAATGCACTGCGACGGCAAACCCGTCGTGAATGCGGCGCGCTGCGTAGGATGCGGAATGTGCTTGCGCGCCTGCGGGTCCGACGCGATTTCCATGCAGGACCAAAAGGCGGTGATCGACCAGGAAAAGTGCTCGGGCTGCGGCCGCTGCGTGGGCGCCTGCCACACGCAGGGCGCCATCGGTGGCACGGACGCCGATTACGTGATGGCAAGCTGCAAGATCAGCGAGTATGCCAAGGCCGTGGTGCAGGGTAAGCCGCAGTTCCACGTCGCCATGGTGGTGGACGTATCCCCCCTGTGCGATTGCTACAGCCTCAACGACACGCCCGTGATCCCCGACGTCGGTATGTTCGCAAGCGCCGATCCCGTGGCGCTGGATATGGCCTGCGCGCAGGCCGCGCTGAAAATGAATCCTTTGCCCGGTTCGGCGCTTTGGGAATGCAAGCACCGCACGGGCAACCACTTTACGGATCTGCACCCGGGCACCAACTGGCGCGTCGGGCTGCAGCACGCCGAAAAGATTGGCCTGGGGACGACCGAATACGAATTGATCGAGGTGCGTTAACCTTGCAGGATAAGCTCATCATCCGCGGCGCGCGCGAACATAATCTGAAGAACATCACGCTGGAAATCCCGCGCGACCGGTTTGTGGTCTTCACGGGCTTAAGCGGCTCGGGGAAAACCAGCCTCGCGTTTGACACCATCTACGCCGAAGGCCAGCGCCGCTATGTGGAAAGCCTTTCCTCCTACGCCCGCATGTTCCTGGGCCGGATGGAAAAGCCGGATATCGATTCCATCGAGGGGCTGTCGCCCGCGATCTCCATCGACCAGAAAACCACCAGCCGCAACCCGCGTTCCACCGTGGGCACGGTCACCGAGGTGTACGATTACCTGCGCCTGCTGTATGCGCGCGCGGGCATACCCCATTGCCCGCAATGCGGCAAGGTGATCCAGCAGCAGACCGTGGACCAGATGGTGGATCAGATTTTATTCCAGGAAGAGGGCACGCGCATGCAGGTGCTCGCGCCCGTGGTGCGGGGCCGCAAGGGCGAGTACGGAAAGCTCATGCAGGATTTCCAGAAGCAGGGGTACGTGCGCGTGATCGCGGACGGCGAAATGTACGAACTGGATACGCCTCCGGCGCTGGATAAAAAGAAGAAGCACGACGTAAGCATCGTCATCGACCGCCTGGTGATCCGCAATTCCGACGATTTTCGCAAGCGCCTTGCCGACAGCCTGGAGACCGCCGCCAAGGCCGCCGAAGGGCTGGTGCTGATCGACCTGTTCGATAAGGGCACGATTTTGTTTTCGCAGAATTACGCCTGCGCGGACTGCGGCATCTCCATTGAGGAACTGTCTCCGCGTATGTTTTCCTTCAACAGCCCCTACGGCGCGTGCCCCGCGTGCGACGGGCTTGGCACCATCCAGCGCATCAGCGTGGATACCCTGGTGCCCGATCCGACCAAAACCATCAACGAGGGCGCCATTCAGGCCATGGGCTGGAGCTTCGACGACAAAACCAGCATCGCCGTCACCTATGCCCGGGCGCTTGCCAAGAAATACGATTTCAGCCTCGACGTGCCGTTCCAGGAACTGTCCAAAGAAGCCGTGGACATTCTGATGTACGGAACGGGCAGTGAAAAACTGACCGTGCAATACGAAAGCGCGCACGGGCAGGGGCGGTTCACCACCACATTCGAGGGCATCGTCAACTCCCTGATGCGCCGGTATCGCGAAACCACCTCCGAGGGTATGAAAGCCGCCTACGAAGAGTATATGACCGCCGAACCCTGCGAAGCCTGCGGGGGCAAACGGCTGAAAAAAGAAGCGCTGGCCGTCACCGTGGGCGACCTGAACATCGCCCAGGTGTCCGATCTGTCCATCATCAAGGCGCGGGAATTTTTCCGCGGCGTGAAACTGGGCGAAACGCAGACGCTCATCGCCGCGCAGATCCGCAAGGAGATCGACAGCCGCCTGACCTTTTTGGACAGCGTCGGCCTTTCCTACCTCACGCTGTCGCGCGCCGCGGGCACGCTGTCGGGCGGGGAGGCGCAGCGCATCCGCCTGGCCACGCAGATCGGCTCCAGCCTCATGGGCGTGCTCTACATTCTGGACGAGCCTTCCATCGGCCTGCACCAGCGGGACAACCATAAGCTGATCGACACTTTGAAACATCTGCGCGACCTGGGCAATACCCTGATCGTGGTCGAACACGACGAGGATACCATGCGGGCCGCCGACCACATTGTGGATATCGGCCCCGGCGCGGGCGTACACGGCGGCCAGGTGACCGCGCAGGGCACGTTCGAGGAAATCCTGAACAACCCCAACTCCCTGACCGGCCAGTATCTGTCCGGCAAGAAGAGCATCCCGATTCCCAAAAAGCGGCGCGAGCCGCAGCAATGGCTCACCATTGAAAACGCGCAGGAAAACAACCTGAAAAATATCGACGTGCGGATCCCGCTGGGCGTATTCTGCGTGGTCACGGGCGTCAGCGGTTCTGGCAAATCCAGCCTCGTCAACGCCATTTTGTACAACCATCTGGCCAAGGTCCTGAACCGCGCCAAAACCCGCGCGGGCAAGTGCGGCGCCATTCTGGGCGCGGAGCAGCTGGATAAGATCATCGCCATCGACCAAAGCCCCATCGGGCGCACGCCGCGCTCCAACCCCGCCACCTATACCGGCCTGTTCGACCTGATCCGCAACCTCTTCGCCGTCACGCCGGACGCCAAGGTACGGGGGTACAAGGCCAACCGTTTCACCTTCAACGTCCGGGGCGGGCGCTGCGAGGCGTGCTCGGGCGACGGCGTTTTGAAGCTGATCGATTTTAACGCGGCCAAAATGGCAGGCACGCAAGCAACGCGGGATACCGTCCTGATGGGTACTGCCGGATACGCCGCTCCAGAGCAGTACGGGTTTGCTTCTTCCGGCCCCGCGGCGGACATCTATGCGATCGGCGTGCTGATGAACGAGATGCTCACCGGCAGTCTTCCGTCTGAGAAGCTGTATACCGGGAAGCTTGCGCCTGCGATTCAGAAGTGCCTGCAGCTGGACGCGAAGAACCGGTTTGCCAATGTCCGGCAGCTGAAAAAAGCGCTGGGCAGCTCCGCTTTTGCCTTGCCCGCAGTCAAGGCCGACGCGCTCCACAGCTGGCTTCCGCCCGGTTTCCGGTCCCGAAAGATATGGATAATGCTCGTTGCGGCCTTGCTGTACGCGTTGGTATTGATCGCGTGCTTCAATCTGGATATGGGAGGCGTTCACGGATTTGCGCTGTGGCTTTACCGTATCGTCAGCCTGCTGCTGTTTTTAACGATCATATTCTTCGCGGGGAACTATCGGGGCATTTTGGCGCACTTCCCGCTGGCAAGAAGCGCAAAAAAACCGGCCCGCATCTGTGGCATCGTGCTGTGGTCGGCGGTGATCTTTCTCGCTTACATGGTGATATTGGGCGCGATAGCGGATCTATAGTGTTGTTTACAGGGGATGGGTATGGAACGGGACGAACTGAAAGACTTATGGAAAGCGGAGGAGGCCT
>CAYRPW010000046.1:0-2763 GCA_964426145.1 uncultured Oscillospiraceae bacterium | reverse complement strand
CCGCCTCGACGGACGGTGGGAGGACGCGCCGCTGCCATGGGATTACCGCGCCGCCGTGCTGTGCGCACTGAAGCCGGACGATTGGCTGCTTGATATGGGCACGGGCGGCGGGGAGTTTCTGCTCACGCTGGGGCATCCGCACGCCCGCACCGCCGTGACCGAGGCGTATGCGCCCAACGTGGCGCTGTGCAAGGAACAGCTGGCGCCGCTGGGTATCCGGGTGGCGCAGGTGACGGACGACAGCCGCCTGCCGTTTGACGGCAACCGCTTCGATATCGTGATCAACCGGCACGAGTCGTTCGACGCGGCTGAGGTACACCGCATATTGAAGCCGGGCGGACGGTTCATCACGCAGCAGGTGGGGGGCCGCAACGACGCGGATTTGTCGGCGCGGCTGATCGACGGCTTTGCGCCCCGGTTCCCTGACCATACGCTGGAGAACAACGTCGATGCGTTAAAAAAGTGCGGCTTCGATATCCTGCAGTCGGCGCAGACTGTCTCGCCGCTGCGCTTCTTCGATGTCGGCGCGGTCGTGTACTTTGCCAAAATCATCGAGTGGGAGTTCCCCGGCTTTTCGGTGGACGCCTGCTTTGAAGCACTCTGCGGTCTGCAGGGGCAACTGGAGCAGCAGGGTTTCATCGAGGCGACCGAGGAGCGGTTCTTCATTGACGCGGTCAAGCAATAGGCAGGAGGCCGCCCGGAAAACTTTCCAATCCGCCCGCTTTGGCGTATAATGTCCTTATCTGTTAATCTCTCAGGAGGCTTATTGATTGATGCGTGAGAAGACCATGAAAGCCGCACCCCTCATCGAGCGCGATTTGCTGTCGGCCAAGGCGGCGGAGGTGCTGCGCGACAGGATCATCAGGGGAGAGCTTGCTCCGGGGCAAAAGCTGATTGAAGAGGAACTGTCGAAGCTGCTGGGCGTCAGCCGCGCCTGCATCCGCGAAGCGGTGATGCAGCTCGAAAACGAGGGGCTGATCGTGCGCACGCAGGGCCGCAGCCGCGAGGTCGCGACCTTTGGCAAGGCGGATTTTGCGGAGATCTATATGCTCCGTTTGTACATCGAAAAGCTGGCCGTTGCGACCTGCCTGAAAAAGGGCACGCTGCCGGAGGCGGCGCTGCGCAAAAAGGCGGAGGAGATCAACCGGCTGGTTATGAAAAAGCCGGTCAATGGCATCAAACTGGCGGAAGCGGACCTTGCTTTCCACGAAGCCCTCATGAGCGCGGCGGGCAACAAACGCGCGCTGCAGGTGTGGCAGGGACTCAAAAACCAGATCAAGACGCTGATGTACCTGTATTTTACGACAACGCCCAAGGCGCCGGAGCCGGACGATTATGCCAACCATGTGCGGCTCATCGAAACCTTCCAAAAAGGGGATAAAGCGCAGATCGACGCGCTGCTGGAAGCACACCTTCTTTCCGGCCTGACCACGATGTGCGAAATGGATTAAAGCAGTTTGAAAAACAGGCGCTTCACACTTATAATTCGTCGACGGTCGACGGTTGACACGGGCGTGAAGATGCGATATGATGGCAGAGCCGGGTGATTTGAACAGCCGGATTCAATGGCTGGCGGCGGCATGTAAATCGCTACAATCAGGAGGATAGAATGAGTAAGATGACCTCGCACGAAAGGTTTGCGCGGATGTTTGCGCACAAAGAGGCGGACCGCGTCGCCATGTGGGATTTCCCGTGGGCGGGGACAATGGCCCGCTGGCATCGGGAGGGCATGCCGGAGGGCGTCAGCTACGAGGACTACTTCGATGTGGACAAAGTGTCCCGCATTGTGGTGGACAACTCGCCGCGGCTGCCGCAATCCATCGTGGAGGAGACCGACGAGTTCATCACCAAGATGACGAGCTGGGGCTGCAAGGAGCGCAACTTCAAGCACGAGGACTCCACGCCGGACTTCATGGCCTACACGATCACCGAGAAGGATATCTGGCTGGACGTGAAGCAGCGCATGACGCCCACGGACGACCGCATCCCGTGGGAGCACCTGAAGGCCAGCTACGCCGGATGGCGCAAGGCGGGACATTGGATCCTCGCGGACTGCGAATTCGGCTTCAACCACTTCCTGTCCTACGTGGTGGGTACGGAGCGGCTGCTGATCGCCATGATGGAGGACCCGGAGTGGGTGCAGGACATGTTCCTCCACAGCCTTGATGTCAACACGGCCCTGCTCGACCGCGCCTGGGACGCGGGTTACACCTTCGACATGTTCAACATCCGGGAGGACATGGGCTACTCCTACAGCCAGTTCTTCTCGGTCAACACCTACCGCGAGATACTAAAGCCGGTGCACCAGCGGGCGGTGGACTGGGCACATGCCAAGGGCGCGAAGGTGCGGCTGCACTCCTGCGGCAACATCAACCCGTTCCTGCCGGAGATCGCGGAGGTCGGGTTCGACGCGCTGCACCCCATGGAGGTCAAGGCGGGCATGAAGCCGGACGAAGTGAAGGCAAAGTACGGCGACAGGCTGGTGCTGCACGGCGGGTTCAATGCCATGCTGTGGAAGGACTGGGACGCCATCGAAGCACAGATGCGCCGTCTGCTGCCGGTGCTGAAGGAGGGAGGCGGGTATATCTTTGCCTCCGACCATTCCATCCCCAACGACGTCAGCTTTGAGAATATACAGAAGATCATCCGGCTGGCCAAGGAGCTGGGCAGCTACGAATAGATAACTGCCACGTCATGTTGAGCGAAGCGAAACATCTTTTGAAAGCTGCGATAAGATCCTTCCTCGCTTCGCTCGTCAGGATG
>CAYRPW010000045.1:0-10047 GCA_964426145.1 uncultured Oscillospiraceae bacterium | reverse complement strand
GTGACGGCACCGCTCATGAGTCGTCTCTGGCGGGAAGCCGCCGAGACCGACGCTGCAACCGACGAGGCCACCGTGACTCCCGAAGTGACCACGGCACCCTAACGCTATTTCCTTCCCGGAGCTTGGTGTGAGCGGCCAACCTCCGGGAGCCTCCTCCTGAAAGGCCGGGGCACAATGCCCCGGTCTTTCTTATTCGCCGGCAAACGCTGCGGCGGGACGGCGGCCTGCGGCCGGGGCATTGCGCCCCGGCCGTTTTGGTTTTGCGTGCCGCCAAACAAGCCGCCCGCGCGGGAACGAATGCCGCGCAGCGCGCCTGCCGGCCCCCTGCTTGTGCTGTTGCCGTGCATTCGTTATAATACAGGCAAACAAGGAAAGTGAGAACCGCAGATGCAGCAGGCAGGTTCGCAGCACAGGGTTGCCAAAAACGCGATGTGGATCATCGGCGGGCGCGTGATTCAGGCGCTGCTGGGGCTGGTGGTCGGCGCGCTGACGGCGCGGTACCTGGGGCCGTCCAACTTCGGCAGCATCAACTACGCCGCGTCGCTGACGGCGTTCATCGCGCCGGTGCTCTACCTGGGCCTGAACGCCACGCTGGTGCACGAGCTGGTGACGCGCGAAAGGCACGAGGGTGAAGTGCTGGGCACGTCGCTGTTTTTGGGCTCGCTTGCCAGCGCGGTTTGCTTTATCGGCGTATGTGCGTTCGCGTTTTTCGTTAACGCCTCGGAGCAGGAAATCGTCCTCGTGTGCTGCCTGTACGCCGCGGGGCTGTTGTTTCAGGCGGCGGACATGCTGCAGTACTGGTTTCAGAAAAACCTGCAATCCAAGTATTATGCCGTCGCCACGCTGATCGCCTACACGGCGGTATCGGCCTACCGCGTGGCGCTGCTGATCGCAGGCAGGAACGTGTACTGGTTCGCCCTGACCGCGGTGATCGACCACTTTATAGCGGCGCTGGTTTTGCTGGTTTTATACCGCCGCAAGGGCGGAAGCAGGCTTTCGGTTTCCATGACGGCCGCCAGGGAAATGTTGCAAAAAAGCAGGCATTACATCATCCCGGCGCTGATGGTGAGCATCTTTGCCGAAACCGACAAACTGATGCTCAAATGGATGCTGGGGCAGACGGTCGTGGGGTACTACGCGGCGGCGGTCACCATCTGCGGGCTTTCCAGCTTCGTGTGCGCGGCGATCCTTGATTCGTTCCGCCCCGTGATCTTCGAAAACAAGAAAATCTCCACCGCCTCCTACGAGGGCAGCGTAACCCAGCTGTACTCGGTGATCCTGTATTCGTCGCTGATCCAGTGCGTGGGCATCGCGCTGCTGGCGGGCGTGCTGGTGCAGGTGCTTTACGGCCCGGCGTACGCCCCCGCCGTGCCGGTGATCCGGGTGCTGGTGTGGTACACGGGCTTTTCCTACCTGGGCGCGGTGCGCGACATCTGGCTGCTGGGCGAAAACAAGCAAAACCTGCTGTGGAAAATCAACCTGTGCGGCGTGCTGTGCAACATCGTGCTGAACCTGCTGCTGATCCCCGTCTGGGGCATGCTGGGCGCGGCGGCGGCATCGCTTGCGACGCAGATTTTCACCAACGTGTTTCTCGGCTTTGTGTTCAAAGGCATCCGCCGCAACAACACGCTGATGGCGCACGGCCTGCACCCCGGGGAGATGCGGCTTTCCTCGCTGTTCTCCCGCACGCGCCCCTGACGGATACGCAAAAAAGGCCCCGTAAACGCTACGGAGCCTCAGACCGATCACAAACCTAGTTTGAATGCAGGATGACAGCCTATTCAAAAGGCCTGAGATGCTAGAAAGCTAGGGTGGCAAGGGATTGAGCTTACTCGTTTGTAAGTGATACCCCTTGACATCCCGACGCTGACAACGCAGATCGGGCCTTTTCAACAGGCCGGGGTTCCGTACGCGTTACGGAGCCGTTTCTTCGGTTGCTCCCACACGCACGGGAAACGCGGTCAGCACCGGGGACGCTTCCGCGTCGATGGCGACGGAAGCGACCGGGACGCGGTTTTCGGTGTCGTACACCACGATATTGTAGCCGTTCATGCTGTAGGCGTAATCCGTTCCGTTGATCAGGATGGCCAGAACGTTACCCGTGCTCTGCACCACGACGCCCGTATCGCACACCACCGCGCTGTACTGGCCGTAGTCGTTCGTTTCGTAGGTCACCTTGCCGTAGGGATCGATCACGGCCATATACCCGGCATCGGGGTTCACCGTACCCTCTTGCAGCAAGCCGAGGTTTTGCATAAGCTGCGTCATCGGTTCGGAAAGCGCGCTTCCCCCGGAGGCGATCGCCACCAGATACCCGTTATGGTACAGCGAACGCAGGAAGCTTACGGCGTCCGCCTCCGCCTCCGTTCCGCTGTCCCGGGTGAGGCAGGTGAGGTAATGCAGCAGCGGCTCGCCGGGCTGGACAAGCGTTTCGCAGAAATTGTAGATTATGCCGCGGTCGTTCAAGTTGATGAACAAGCCGTAGAACAGCCCGCGCTCGATCGTGGCCACGTCAAGCACGCGGCTGCCGGAGGCAAGATCCTCCTCAATGGCGGCAAGCTCCTGCTTCGCCTGCTCCGTTTCCTCGGACTGGAACTGGAAATAGTTCACGCTGGTATAGGCGTTTAAGACCAGCAGCCCGCACAGCAAAGGGGCCAGCAGATGCTTGACGGCGCGGACAACCGGGTACTTGCACCTGCCCGTCTTCTTCACGCGGATACAGGGCGCAAACAGGCAGATCAGCGCCGCAAACGGCACCCAGAACGGCTGCAGGTAGTACCGCGCGCAAAACAGGTACGGAATGAAAAACACGGGCACGATCACCAGCGCGAGTATGCCGAACAGCGCCCAGGTCACGCGCCGGTCGTGCCGGCACATCCGCACCGCGGTCACCAGCACGATGAGCGCCGACAGGCAGAAGATTCCGCCGAACAGGATGCCCCACCCGGCGACGTTGGCGTCGTTGGTGGCAAGCGTCCACTCCTCCATGGAGAAGGTGAAGGGGATTTTCATCTGTACGCTGTCAAACAGCGTGTTGGACGTCGGGGAGAACATGGAAACAAAGAACTGCTGGTACAGCGGCAGCTCCCGGATATTGTCCGACATCAGGGAGGGCAGCAGCGTGCTCATGGAGTTGCTGCCCAGCATCCCGTAAAACGCGTCGCCGTATTCCGTGCGGTTGGTGATGAAGGTGGCCGCGCCCAGCACGCCCAGCGCGCAAACCGCAAGCCCGGCGAAATAGGCGATCATACGCAGAATTTCGCCGTTGCGCGCTTCCTTGTCCCCGGCTTTGCGGATTTCCGCCGCACGCCCGGCGATATATGCCGCGCACAGCACCGCGGCGTACAGCACCGCCGACATTTTTACGTTGACCGCAAGGCAGACGGCGGCAAACGCCGCAACCCGCGCCGCGGACGCATACGGCCCTTTCGGTTTGAACAGCAGATAGACAAGCGACACCGTAGCCACCGTAAGCAGCTGGAACGCAAACCCGTCGTTATAGAAAAGCGCAAGCTGCGACAGGGTGATCAGGTTCATCACGGCAAGCATGACCGCCGCAACGGCCGCCGCGAAACGCAGTTTGAACGCATCGGCAAGCAGCGGCGCAGCGATGCAGATACACGCGACCATCGACACGAGGTTGAAAATCTTGCCGTACTCGATGTCCCCCGTCAGGGCGTAGATGCTCGCCGCGATCATGAACGAAGCCTTGGGCTGGCTGTTCACCTGATAGGAGAGCCACCCCGCGTTATAGGGCAGCTCCGTGCGCGCGTTGGAAAACGTGATCATCGAGCCTTCGAAGGGGTTCCAGCCCAGCTTCAGCATCGCCGTTACGGGTTTGTAATAGCAGTTGGAGCTCCAGGCGATATCGTAAAAGAACGAAGCGAGGTAAGCCGTAAGCAGCAGCAGCAGTACGCCGCAAACCGTAACCGCCAGCGCGTACAGCGGCGCTTTGCGCAGCCAGAACAGCGTAAGCCAGGCAAACGGCACCGCAAACAGGCAGGTGTAAGGATGAATGCCAAACCCCGTCCAGATTTCCGCGGTAACCAGCAGCACCAGCCAGAAGAAGTACGCAAGCAAAAACAAGCCGAAATCCAGCGTCGGATGCCGCCGGGGCTTCTCGCGCTCGCCCGCGTCCAGCGCTCTTCGGATCTCTTCTTCTCTGGCGTCTTCCAGCTCCTGTTTGAGCTGCAGCAGGTCCCGCCGTATCTGTGATAAATCATCGGATGGCATGCATTACTCTCCGCTTACCGCATTTTTATTCAACAGGTAATTGATTATACCATGACTGCGGAAAAAGTGGTATCATACGGCGTAGAAATGCAAGGTTTGCAAGGCCGCGGCGGCACCGGGGCGCCTTGCGCGCCCTGCCGTGACAGCCGCATGCAAAGCAGCGCGGCATGCATGAAAAACAACCGTCCGTACGTTCTATAGACATGAACACCTAAGGAGGGTTGCCCATGAAAAAACTAAGCGCTCTGCTCACCGCCGCGGCGCTGATCTTCCTCTTGATCGCGCCCAACCCCGCATCGGCCGAATTTACCGACGGCCCGATGCTTGACTCCCTCACCAACAACGTTCCCAACACCGGCATCATGCTTCCCGGCACGTTCGTGCCCAACCAGCCCAGCTACCTGTTGACCGTGGCAAGCTGGGTATCGCGCGTGTATTTCGTTCCCTACTGCTCCATGGCCGGCGTGACCATCTACTTCAACGGCCAGGCCGTCGCCAGCGGCTCGCAGACCCCGACCTTGACCCTGTCCGACGAGCCCCAGTTCGCCACCTTCGCGCTGGTGGCGGCCGACGGGAAAACCAACACCTACATCGTCTACATCCAGCGCAGGCCCAGCGAACGCCGCACGCGCGTATCCGCGGGGTACATCGAATCGCTGTATTCCGACGGCTCCAAAAACTACATCCGCGCCGACCTCGTATCGGTCACCTATACGCCGGGCAGCAACCTGTCCACGTTCGTCAACGACACCTACTACATCTACGAGTACGCCTGCTCCGACAGCTGCATCTTCTACTACGGCTCCATGGCCAATCCCCTGCGCGCCGCGAACTTCGGCGATTTTGCGGCCAACTATAACGCGATGGGTTCCAAGCTGTACCGCATCGTATACATCGAAGACGAGATCGTCGCCGTGATGCCCTACGCCGCGGATTATTGACCCGCGGCGTTCCCCTCCCCGCGCGGCTGTGATACAATATAGCCATCAGCCAGCAAGGGGGGAACGTAACCGTGGATCTAACCCGCCGCCACAGCTACCGCGGCGCTTTCAAGCCCGAGGCGGTGCCCGAGGCCGACCTCATGCGCATCGCCCAGGCGGGCGTTGCCGCGCCGTCGGGCTGCAACCTGCAAACCACGCATATCTGCATCGTGAACGACCCGGATAAACTCCGCGCCATTGCGGCGCTGCTGCCGCGCCCCGTGGTGCAGACCGCGCAGGCCGTTTTCGTGATCGTGACCGACAACCGTCCCGCCTATAACGACGTAAGCTTCGAGCCGCAGGATTACGGCGCGGCCGTGGAAAACATGCTGCTGGCCATTACGGCGCTCGGGTACGCCACCGTGTGGCTGGACGGCGCGCTGCGCCGGGACGGCGTTGCCGAAAAGATTGCCGATCTCATTCACCTTACGGACCGGGAACACATGACCGTTTCGGTCATCCTGCCGGTGGGCATCCCCGAGGAAGCCCGCGAACAGGCGGGCAGGCTGCCCATCGGGCAGCGGGTCACCCTGAATACCATGGGCTGACCTCCGGCAGGAAAGCCTCTTCCTCACAGTCTATAAAAAACCGCCCGCAGGGGCGGTTCAGACCGCTGACAAACCCTGTTTGGAAGCGGGATGACAGCCTGTTGAAGCCGCCCGTCATGGGCGGCTTTTTCGATATGCAAGGATCCGCCGCACCACCGGCATCGGAAATTTTACAGAATTTCACCGTTTTCACGCAATCCGGCCGCCCATGTGAACCCCGGGTAAATTGTATTTTAAGTGTTGCCGCGTTCTCTTGACGCGGCTTTCCGCGCGTGGCTAAGATGCAGTGTACGCACACGCCGATGATGGAGAAAACGATGCTGCTCAGAGAAAAAACCCGGATCGCACCCCGCGCGGCCGTAAGGAGCGCAGCCGAGAGAAAAACGCTGTTTTCGGCCCTCGAGCCTTACGTGTATCTGCTGCCCGCGTTTTTGGTGTTCGGCACATTCTTATTCTACCCGTTCCTCAAAACCCTCTACGTCAGCTGCTTTCTGACCAACAAATACGGCCAGGCCAAGGTGTTCGTCGGGCTTGGCAACTATGCGGATATACTGCAGAACCCGTCGTTTTGGAACAGCCTGTGGATTACCCTGCAGTTTGTGCTGATGGTGGCCGTCGGCGGGCTGATCGTGGGGCTGTTCACAAGCCTCCTGACGGCCAAAGCGTTCCCCGGGCGCACCTTTGCCGTAACAACCTACGCCATGCCCATCGCCATCGCCTCGGCCGCCGCTTCGATGACGTTCCGCATGATTTTGCACCCGACCACCGGGCTTTTGAACAACCTGCTGGGCACCGCGATCAACTGGCGGGGCGACCCGGCCTGGGCGCTGCTGAGCGTTGCCGTGATGACGGTATGGCTTTCCTCGGGCATCAACTTCATTTTCCTGTCGGCGGGGCTTCGCAATATCCCCGACGAGCTGTACGAGGCCGCCTCCATCGACGGCGCGGGCTACTTCGGCAAGCTGTGGTACGTCACGCTGCCCTCGCTTTCCCCCGCGCTGTTTTTTCAGATTGTCATCAACGTGATCTATGCCTTCCAGTCCTTCAGCCAGATCCGGCTGCTGACGGACGGCGGCCCCGGCGAAGCCACCAACGTGATCGTGTACGCCATTTACCGCGACGCGTTTTTCAACTTCCGTTTCGGCACGGCCTCCGCGCGCTCGGTGGTGCTGTTCGTGCTCATCCTGATCGTGACGCTGATCCAGTTCAGCATGGAAAAAAGGAGCGTGCAGTACTGATGTCAAGCACCGCGCGCAAAACCCTGCAGGGCGCAGCCAGGCTGGCGCTGAACCTGCCGACGCTTCTTCTGATCCTCATCCCACTGCTCTACACGCTTTCCATTTCCCTGATGCCCACGGACGAAATCTATCAAAACGTGCTCATCCCGTCGTCGCTCAACCTCGACAACTATGTCCGCGCGTTTACCAACCCCAACTATCATTTCGTGCGCTTCATCGGCAACTCCCTGCTTGTGTCGGTGTGCGTAACGCTGGGGCAGATGATCACCTGTTCGCTGGCCGCGTTCTCGTTTTCGTTTCTTGAGTTCAAGGGGAAAAAGGCGCTGTTTATCCTGATCCTCTCCACCATGATGGTGCCCGGCGAGGCCACCATCATCGCCAACTATTTAACCGTCAGCCACTGGGGGTGGCTGGACAGCTACTGGGTGCTGATCGCCCCGTTTCTGTGCTCGGCCATGGGCATTTTCCTGCTGCGCCAATACTACCTGACCTTCGCCAAAGAACTGCACGAAGCGTCCAAAATCGACGGCTGTGTCAACTGGCAGTTTCTGCTCTGGGTTGTCATTCCGCTGTCCAGACCCGCGCTGGGCGCGCTGGGCGCATACGTGTTTCTAAATACATGGAACCAGTACATGTGGCCCCTGCTCGTAACAAACTCGACAAACTACCGCACCGTACAGATCGGCATCAGCATGCTCTACGATATCGACGCCGAAGGCATGGGGCTGATGATGGCCGGGGTGATGATCGTGATCATTCCCTCGCTGTCGGTATTCATCTTCATGCAAAAGCAGCTCATCAACGGGCTGATGGCCGGTGCGGTAAAAGGGTAAAGCAACAGAAAGAGGAGACAATTATGAAGAAGCTCGTATCCATGATCCTGGCGGTATCCATGCTGCTGGCCACGGTTGCCACGGCAAGCGCAGACACCACGAAAATTACCTTCTGGCACTCGATGGGCGGCGCCAACGGCGAAGCCATCACCAAAATGGTGACGGATTTCAACGAAGCGCACGCGGGCGAAATCGAAGTGGTTGTGGAATACCAGGGCGATTACGACGACGCCATCAATAAAATCAAATCCGCCGGCATGAGCCAGCTCCCCTGCGTGTTCCAGCTCTACGACATCGGCACCCGTTTTATGATCGACAGCGGCTGGACGCTTCCCATCCAGGAGTTCATCGACGCCGAAGGGTACGACATCGCCCAGATCGAGCCCAATATTGCCGCGTACTACACCGTGGACGGCATCCTGTACTCCATGCCCTTCAACAGCTCCACCCCGCTTTTGTACTATAATAAAGATGCGTTCGCGGCCGCGGGCCTGGACCCCGAAGTTGCGCCCGTGAACTTCGACGAGATCATCGAAATGTCCGAAGCGCTGACCGTGAAAGACGCAAACGGCGCCGTGACCCAGTACGGTTTCGGCATGGGCAACTACGGCTGGTTCTTTGAACAGTGGGTCGGCAAGATGGCCAAGCACTATGTGGACAACAACAACGGCCGGGGCGACGAACCCGCCACCAAGGTTGTGTTCGACGAAAACGGCGCGGCCAAGGACATCCTCACCGTGTGGGATACCCTCATCGGCAGCGGCATGATGCCCTACCTGGGCACCGGCACCGCGGACGCGCTGGCCGCGTTCATCGCGGGCAACATCACCATTACGCTGGGTTCCACGGCATCGCTCAAAATGCTGCTCACCAACATCGGCGACGCGTTCGAGCTGGGCACCGGCTACTTCCCCTACATCAACGCGGACGACGAGGGCGGCGTCTCCATCGGCGGCGGCTCCCTGTGGATTTTGGACAGCGGCGACACCGCAAAAGAGCAGGCTTCCTGGGAGTTCATCAAGTTCATGCTTTCTCCCGATCAGCAGGCCTACTGGAACGCGCAGACCGGTTACTTCCCCATCACCGTCGCCACGCATGAAACGGCCGCTTTCCAGGAAAACCTGGCGATGTACCCGCAGTTTGGCACCGCGATCGACCAGCTGCACGACACCGCCCCGGAATACGCGGGCGCATTGCTGAGCGTCTTCCCCGAAGCCCGCGCGCTGGTGCAGCAATACACCGAAAAGCTCATCAACGGCGAGATGGACGTGGACACGACGGTGTTAAGCCTTGCCCAGGACATCAACAAGGCCATCGAAGTCTACAACCTGACCAACGAGTAATTGGGGTTCGATCCGACGCAAATGCCGGGGCCGGTGCGCTTGCGCACCGGCCCGCATTCGTTTGAAAACCCCTTTCTCATCCCGCAGCCGCCGCCCCGGGCAGCCGTTTTCACAGGAGCGGTTCTTACGTCAAGCGTTCATTTTTTACAGGAACTTCGCACGATCCTTTTCAAACCGGCCGTTTGTAAATCCCGCGTAAAGCGTGTTAAGCCTCCGGCGGCGGCGCAACCCTTACCCCGCACCGTTTTGTAAAATTTTACGCCGGGCGCGGAATTTACATGGGTTACAAAAGCCTTACAGAGGATTAACACGCGCGCCGCATCGCCCCTTACATAACCTTGGTAGTGTGAGGTGTACAATCCGACAATGTGAAAGGATGACAACACAATGAAAAAGGCAATTTCCCTGCTCCTGGCGCTGATCCTGCTGCTCAGCTGCGTACCGGCGTTCGCCGACGACGCGGCGGTGACCGTTCCCAAATACGTATTCATGTTCATCGGCGACGGCATGGGCAGCCCCCAGGTGACCGCCACCCAGTATTACCTGGGCGCGCTGGAAAACCCCGATTCCCTCGTCCCCACGCCCGCGGAGCTTTCCTTCACCCAGTGGAAGAACGTCGGCCTGATGACCACCTACGACGCGTCCTCCTTTAACCCGGACAGCGCATCCACCGCAAGCTCCATGGCTTCCGGCATCAAAACCCTGTCCGGAACGCTCAACTATCAGTTCGCCGCCACGGCGGAAGGCAAGCTGGAGCTGACCGACCCCACGAAACTCATCACCGAGTATGCCAAGGAAGCCGGCAAAAAAATCGGCGTGATCACGAGCGTTTCCTTAAACCACGCCACGCCCGCCGCGTACTACGCCAAGCA
>CAYRPW010000044.1:0-10252 GCA_964426145.1 uncultured Oscillospiraceae bacterium | reverse complement strand
GCGCATGCGTTTCACGCGCTCGATGGTCTGGGCGTGGGTCTGGTGCGTGCCGTGGCTGAAGTTGAGCCTGGCTACGTTCATGCCGGAGAGCATCAGTTGGCGCAGCACCGTATCGTCCTGGGTTGCGGGCCCCAGCGTGCAGATGATTTTGGTTTTCATTGCGTTGCTCCCTTCGCTGCGGCGTTCCCGGGGGGAAGCGCGTTTTCCAGCGACAGCAAAAACGCCTTTACGGAAAGCCCGCCGCCGTAACCCGTCAGTTGGCTGCCTGCGCCGATCACCCGGTGGCACGGGTAGAAGATGGGCAGCGGGTTTTGGTGGTTGGCCATGCCCACCGCGCGCGCGGCTTTGGGGTTTCCCACCTGTTTGGCAATCTCCCCGTAGGTGCGGGTTTGGCCGTAGGGGATCAAAAGCAGCGCTTCCCATACCGCCTGCTGAAACGGCGTACCCTCGGGCGCCATCGGCACGGTGAACGCCGTGCGCTGCCCCGCGAAGTATTCCAAAAGCTCTTCTTCCGCCTTTTGCAAAAGCGGCGTTTTTGCAGGCTGTTCGCCCGGCTGCATCCACTGCGCGAAGCGCAGCTCTTTCAATGCGCCGTTTTCCTCAACAAGCGTCAGCGTTCCCAGCGGCGTTTGCACAAAGACCGCGGATCTCGTCATACGGTTTCCTCCAGTCGGCGGTTGGCCCGGTACAGCGTCCAGGGCAGCGCGGCAAGCCCGGCGCAGCACAGCGCAAGTAAAGCGTAATCGCGTAGCAGGTTTTGCGAGCCGTCCATCGCGAACTCCAGCATCACGCAGGCCGCGAGAATTGCAAGCGCGAGCAGCCACGTGACGATCAGCCGCGGGTTCGCGCCTTTTCTGCGCAGGAAAACCGCGCAGTAACCGCATAAAAGCAACAGCAGGCCGCCGCCCAGCGGAAGCTTGCCGGTCAGATCCAGCACGTGGTTGATCGGCGTGATCATCATCAAAAGCACCAATGCCATGACCGGCAGCGCCGCCCACGCGGCGGTTACCGCGCCGCGCGCGCCGCGCGCCCTGCCGTAGCGCAGGCACAGCACCAAAAGCACGATCAGCGGGCCGAGCGCGCCGAGCAGCTGCTGCACGCGGATGAACCCAAGCACCATGTGCCCGTCGTCGCGCATGCTTTCGAAGAACACCTGCCCCGCGCCGTAAAGCGCGAAGAACACCATCGCCGCGTCGCCGTCCCGCCGGTTTTTCGCGGTTCTTGCAAACCACAGCGTAAGCGCCAGGATCACCAGCGCGAATGCCGCCTCGTAGCGGTAGACCGCCAGCCTGTTAAGCTCCAGCGTGCCCATCGTTTCGGTGAGAAACAGAAACGGCAGGCTTTGGGGCAGCGCTCCCGCCTCCACGTTACGGCCTATGCCCAGGCCCTCCGTCAGGCCTTCGGCAAGCCGAAGCCCGCACAAAAGCACGCCCAGCGGCAGCACGGCCTGGTCCAGCAGCGCCCGGAAGTTGACTTTATGCAGCCGTGCGGCAATCCAACCCGAAACCGTAATCCCCGCTAAAAGCCCCGACATGCTGAAACCGCCGTCCCAGAAGTACAGCACGGTCCACGGCCACGCGGCGGTCTGGGCAAGGGCGGGCAGGCTTGCCAGGCAGAAAAAAAGCCGCGCGAAGAAAAGGCTCACCGGGATGCCGATCATCCCGGAAAGCCATATCGTTTCGGCTTTGATCTTTTGTTTCCTGGAAAGCCATTGGGCAAGGCAAAGATACGCAAGCACGCTAACGCCCGCGGCAAGCCCGTAGCCATAGCCGGTGAGCCCGCTTACTGTGAAGGTCATGGATGTCTCCTGTCAGTTGTCGATCGCCGTTGCGAAGTAAATCACGTCGCTCACGTCGCGCTCGCTGACTTCCTTCACGCTGATGAGCTTGTTGTGGAACACCAGCGCCGAGGAGTTGCCGCCGTCCAGCCCGTAGGCCTGCGTGCAGCCCAGCCCGACCATGAACTCCGCCAGTTCCGCCATGGTCACCCCGGCGCTGGAGGAGATCCGCCCGTCCACCGTCACCAGCACGTAGGTCAGCGGCGCCAGCTGCCCGATGGCCGCGCGGGGTTCGTCGCCGAAGGGGTTAAAATCGTAATTCTTGGGGATGTCCTGCACCTCGCCGTCCACCACCAGGCCGGGGCCGAAGAAAAACCCGTTGATGATCTGGTGCTCATGCAGGTAGGCTTTGATGGCTTCCTTCTGGTTTTCCTTGCCGTGCAGAAGGATGTGGAAATCGGAGTTCTCGTCGATCAGGAGCAGGTCCAGATTATCGGACGTCTTTTCGCGGTAGGTTTCGCCCTGCCGCACGATGTAGCCGTTAACGGTTTTGGTGTAGTAATCGCCGTTGATCAGCACCACGGCGTTCATGCTGCGGGAAAACACCGTGGGCTTCAGCGTTTGGCTGGAGCCCAGCTTGCTGCCGGCCACGGCGGTGCGCAGCTGCGTGGGCGTGGCGATTTTAACGGTGGCGACGTGAAAGGTGGAATCGTATGCCTGCACCGTTTCCAGCGCGACGAGGATGGTATCGTCGCTGTAGCCGGTATCGGTAAAGTTTTCCTCGATCGGCGTGCGGCCGGGCACCGTGCGGTCCAGCGGCAGGTAGGAAACGCTGTCCACGGGCAGGATCACATCCGTAAACCCGGCGCTTGCGGTTAGGCGCACGGCGGCGCGCGCGAAATCGCCCCCTTCGGGGTCCGATTGTTCCTGATAGCGGGCGGCGGCCTCCATCGTGATCGCGCCGGAAGGGATGATAAACGTAAGGGAGAGCGCCATCAGCACCGTGAGCCCGGCAAAGAGTAGGGTGCGGCGGTTTGCAGATTGCATGGCAATCCTGCCTTTCCTGTTGATGCCTTTATTATAGTACATCGGCCGTGCGTCCACAAGACTATCCAGCGCGCCCCGCATATGATAGAATGTAAATTAGCTCGTATGGAATCCCGTGAAGCCTTGGTTTGCCGCCGCCCTTTGGGCAGGGCCCGGCGCAGCACCCGGACGCAGCCCGCGGCTGTAACGGCGCACATCCCCGGCGGACGCAAGGCGCGTACACCCTCACGCTGCTTGGTTTGGAATGCGCATGAAACCCGGGAGGCGAACCGTATGGAACACCGCGCGCGCGTAAGCCGCTACCGCGACGAACTCAAAGGCCTGGCGATGCTGTGGATCGTCTGGTTTCATTCGGGGCTGAAACTGCCCGGCGTGTTTGACGATCTGCGGCTGCTGGGTTACGGCGGCGTGGACGTTTTCCTGTTCCTGATGGGGATGGGGCTTTCGTACTCCCTGCGCAAAAACCCCGATCCGCGGGCTTATCTTGCCCGCCGCATGAAAAAACTGCTGCCCGCCTATCTGCCCATCGTGCTCGCGTGGATGGTCATCCAGTATCCGCTGCTGGGGTTTACCGCCCGGCAGGCCGTGCAGGGCGCGGCGGGCAACCTGTTCATGGTGGGGTACTGGCTGCAGCTGCCCGGCGTGTACAACTGGTTTGCCAACACCGTGTTCACGTTCGTGCTCCTGGCCCCGGTGGTCTACGCGGTGCTCAGCGGCGGGCAGGGAAAAGGGCTTGCGGCGCTGCTGGTCATCGCGTTTGGCATCGGCGCGGCCAACATCGGCCTGGAGCAGATGATGCCGGTTTCCCGGCTGCCGGTTTTTATCATCGGAATGGCGTTCGGGCTGTGGCAGGGCGGCGTGAACCGCGCATGGCACAAGGCGCTGTACGCGCTTTCGTTCCTGCTTGGCTCGTTTCTGGTTCTCTATTGCATCCACCGCGCGCCGGGTACGCTGATCGTTTACGGCACGTACTGGTATCCGTTCCTTCTCATAACACCGCCGCTTTGCATGGGGCTTGCGTTCCTGTTCCGGAAAGCGGACGGATGCAAAAAAGCCTTTGCCCCGCTGCGGTGGGTGGGCAAAAGCTCGTTTGCGATCTACCTGATCAACGTGTGGATTTACGAGTTATCCAAGCAGTATAACGTCTCCGCGTGGATGTGGGCGCTGCTGTGCGTGTGCAACCTTGCGCTTGGCATCGGGTATCACGCGCTGGTTACGCGCGTTTCCGGGCGATTGTTTCCGGCAGCATCGGCAGAATGATCCCGGCGAGGATCATCGCGATCCCGGCGGTGACGATCTGCACCACCTGCGCCGCCCCGGCGGTGGACAGCGCCGCCCCGAATGCCAGACCTTTCGAAGACGTGAGCACCATCGTCTGCCCGAAGGCGATCACGGCGTATTTCAGCGCGGCGGCAACCGTGCCGGTGACGGCGAAACGGGGCCAGTTTAAATTCCGCGCCTGCTTGTCTTTGATGGCGAAAAGCGCATAACAGACCACAAGCACGGCGTTGCCCGCGATGATCCACGGCACCATCGGCGCCTGGGCATGGCCCTGCATCAGCGCGATCAGCGGGGTGACGATGGCAACCGCAGCCCCGCTCCATAACCCGAGCATCGTTGCGGCGACGATCAAACACAGGTTGACGAGGCTGGAAATCACGTACGTGGACACGATGTTGCTGCCGCCCAGCACGTAGCGCAGCTGCTGAAACACGATGGCAAGCGCGATGATCAGCGCGGTGGTGACCATTTTGCGGATATTCTGAGAGCTCATATATATTACTCCTCTAACTGACATTCTTTTTGGTGAGCGCGCTTTTCACCTGCACGCCGGTGAGGTTGCCGAGCTTGGCGGTGAGGGAGCCGATCAGCAGGTTTTCCCCCTCTACGATCAGCCCGATGACGGCCGCCGCGGATTGGCTGTCCGGCACGCCGATGCGCGCCTTCACCGCGGCGGAGTATTCGCCGATGATGCGGTTGATCTCCCCCGCGGTTTCGCGGTTATTCAGCACGATGCCGATAAAGCCCAGCCGGATTTCGTTTTCCATTGGTGTATCCTCCCCGCAGTAAAAGAAAAAGGCGACGGCGCTATCCCCTAGCCGCTGCCTGTAACCTTATACGCCATATGCGCGCCTCCTCTCTCTTCGCCTTCGGCTTTCCTCAGGCGTCAACAGGGAACCCGGTCTGCCCGCATTCCGCCCTGATGGCCGCTGCCACGCGGGGTTATGCTTGTGAATAGTATAACAAAGTTTACATGGTTTGAAAACAGAAAGTTTCACACGGCGGCCGTTTTTTTTCGGCCGTCCGTTTCACAGGCGCGGTTTCCCGCGGCGGGCTTCGTTCCGGCGGAAACCCCGTGCCCGAATTCAAACGGCCGCGCTCGGTTCGAGCGCGGCCGTCGTGATTTTTGCTATAATCGGTTTGTTTTACGGAGCCGTCGTTTCGGCAGGATCAAGCAGCGCCTGCGCCACTTCGTAAGCCTTGGCAAGCTGTACGTCGCTTAAGTCGCCCAGCTGAAACAGCACGGTCGTCTGGTCTTCCGGCAGCGCAATTTCCACGTCCGGCGTAATGCCCACCTTGTGCAGGGAGTTGCCGTTGGGCGTGTAATACTGGGCGCTGGTAATCTGCATGCCGTCGGTTTCCTCGCTGTAGGGGTTTAAGGCGATCACGGACTGCACCACGCCCTTGCCGTAGCTCTGCACGCCCACGATGGTCGCCAGGCCGTAATCCTGCAGCGCGCCCGCGAGGATTTCGGAGGACGAGGCGGAGTATTCGTTGAGCAGGATCACCATGGGAAGCGTTATTTTGCCCTCGTCGGCATAATAGAACTCCTGCTGCCCCGCGCGGTCTTCCAGATAGGTCACCACGTCGCCGTCCAGGAAGTTGCCCGCGATGGTCACGGCATCGTCCACCCAGCCGCCGGGGTTATCCCGCAGGTCGAAGATCAGCGTTTTCATGCCCTGGGCAAGCAGGGAATCCAGATGGGTTTTGAAGCTCTCGGCGCAATCGCCCGCAAACTCGTATAGCAGTATGTAGCCCACGTTCTCGTCCAGCATCTTGGAGGATACGCGGTTGACGTGCACCACGGCGCGTACGATGTCGAACTCCAGAATTTCGTTGTCGCGCAGGATGGACAGGTGCACGGGTTCGCCCACGGTGCCGCGCATGATGTCCACGGCCTCCTGCAGGGTTTGGGCCGTTACGTCGAGGTCCTCCACGGTCACCAGCACGTCGCCTTTGCGAAGCCCGGCCTGTTCGGCGGGGCTGCCTTCAAACGCGCGGATGATGGTGCAAAGCTCCGTTACGTAGGACGCGGAGATCTGGATGCCGATCCCGGCGTATTCGCCCTCGTCATCCTCCCACATATCGGAAAACTGCTCTTGATCATAATAATACGAATAGGGGTCGTCCAGCGCGTCCACCATGCCGCGCTTCGCGCCTTCCAGCAGCGTGTCAAAATCTGTTTCGGTATAGTAATACGCGTCGATGTACTCGGCGATCTGCTCCAGGGCTTCGTACTTCTGGTAGCGTTCGTAATCGCTTTTGGAAATGGTTACGGTTTCTTCCTGCGTGCGGTAGGGGGCAAACAGCTGTGCCGAGGCCGTGGGGGCCGCGGCTACCAGAATGACCATGGCCAGGAGAAGCGCGCGGCGCAGCGTTTGTTTCAGGGGTTCATGTTTCACAAATTCACCTTCTAATAAATTTGCTTGGGTTTTTCATACCCGCATTTTTTCAGTTCGTGCAATATTTTGAACGTCACGGCGTCGTCAAACTTGCGCAGGTCCAGGCCGGTTTGCCGCTGCACCTTGTCAAGCCGGTAGACCAGGGTGTTGCGGTGGATGTACAGCTGCCGTGCGGTGTCGGACAAATTCAGGTCCTTGCGGAAGAACATCTCGATGGTCTGCAGCATTTCGTCGTTGAACAGCTTGGCGGTCTTGCGGTTAAACAGCAGCGCGTGGTAATGCATGCCCTCCTCGCGCGGGATATCCATCAAAAAGCGTTCCAGCAGCAAAAAGCGGAACACGTGAATGGAGCGGTTTTTGGAAAAAATCCCGCCGACCTCCATGGCGCGCTTGGCTTCCAGATAGCTTTCCGCAAGCGTTGCGAGCGTGGCTTTCATTTCGCCGATGCCGATGGTTACCTGGCGGATGCCTTCCTGGGTCAGCGTTTCCTCCACGGCCTGGGCAAACTGGTACAGCTCTTCGATGCCGTCGATGCCGTTCATGTCCTTGATCAGCACCGCGGTGTGCCGGTTCATTTCCACCAGCGTGTCGGTTTCGCTCAGCGGCATCAGCTCGCCCAGCGCGGCGTAAGCGCTGAGTTTTTCGGTATTTTCGATTTGGAACAGCAGCACGCAGCGGTCCATTTCCATAGGGATCTGGTACTCGCCCGCGCGGGAGACCAGCGCTGCGCCGATGATGTCCTGCCGGAGGATCCGTCGTAAAACGTCGGACTGGCTGGCGATGGACAGGCTTGATTTCAAGATGCTCATCAGCATCGCGTCGGCAAGCGCAAGCAGGTTTTCCGCGCCTTCGGCATTCGCGTCGCAGGTGAGGAACAGCGGCGGGTTCACGTCAAGCGCCCGGTAACAAGCCCCGTCGATCGTGTGCGTAATGCCTGCGGGCAGCACCGTGGCGGGCACCTGGCGGCGCTCGCCTTCCTCGGGTATCACGCAGAAACCCTGCGTATCAATCAGCCGTACCGGTACGCTCAGGCCTGCGAAGATCGCTTCGATCCGTTTGATGTAACGCTTTTCAATAAACACGGGCGGTCAGCCCCTTCCTTTTGTACGGTTCCGGCGTGAAACGCGCCGCCCGTTATCCGCGCTGCAATGTGCGCATGAAGCTTACGTAGTGGGCGAATACGATGCCCGGTTCTTCCAGCGTCGTATCCCAGCGCTTCACCCATTCCAGCGAATAAAAGCCTTCGTATCCGGCGTCCTGCAGCGCGCGGGCCGTTGCTTCCAGGGGAACGTCGCCGAAGCCCGGCAGGGTGTAGCGGTAGCCGTCGGCGGTTTTCTGGCTGTCTTTCCAGTGCGTGTGGCAAATATAGGGGAGGAGGTTCTGGCACGTCGCCTGCGGGGGTTCGCCCACGAAGCGGTAGGGGTGGTGGATATCCCACAGCGCGCCGACGAACTCCGAACGGATGCCGGCAAGAAGCCCGGCAAGCTTCTCCGTGTCGCTCCACAGGCCGTGGGTTTCGATCAGAAGCTTCACGCCGTAACGCTTTGCCACTGCCGCAAGCGCCTGGGCGTGTTCGCGCACGTAGCCCGCGTCCACGGTGCCGATGGGCTTGGGTACGGGGGCGGCGGCCATGATGCGCACATAGGGCGTACCAAGCTTTTGCGCCAGGGAAAGGTAAGCCTCCACTTCGGTGTCCACGGCTTTTTCGTTTTCGCGCAGGTGGATGCAGCAATCGCTGTCCAGACAGGGGATCGTAAGCTTCATGCGCTGCAGCTCGCCCAGCGTGCGCGGGAGGTTTTCCTGCGAAAATACCGGGATGACGGGAACGGATATATCGGTGCCGATTCCGCGCATCTCAATGCCCTGATAGCCAAGATCCACCGCTGCGGATGTGATCTCCCGCCAGTTCCAGTGCGGGCAGCCAAGCGTCGAAAAGCTTAACTTCATCGTCTTCCCCTCCGTATTGCATATCCGGTATCATTATGATATCATTGCGTCGAATGAATGGCAAGCCCCGGGGCGTTTCAGCGCGCTGAAAAGCCCGCCGCGCTGCGCCTGTTTTTGTAAATTCTTCATCCACGTCCTGTAACAAGTTCACGGAGGCGCATCCATGCGGAAAAAACGCAGCCGGACCGGCATATCCACAGGCACGGCGGCGACACTTGTGTTTTTCGCGCTGGTGGTGTTTGGCAGCGTGCTATTGTTTCCCAAGCTTCTGGGGCAGGTGGAGCAGCGCGTCAGCCCGCAGCAGGTGGGCGTTGCGCTGGAAAAATCGCTTCGCGCCTTCGGGGATACCGTGCTGGGCCAGGAAACGGTTGCGCCGTCCGCCACCGCGCCCCCGGCAGCGGGCGAAACGCCCGCGCCGCAGGTTTCCGCAACGCCTGCGCCCGCGCAGCGGCTTACCCTCACGGCGGCGGGGGAGCTGCATTTCGACCGCGATATGCAAACCGCCGCGACGAGCGATACGGGCTATACGTTTGATTTTCAGCTCGAACAGCTGAAAACGCGCCTGACCGGCGATATCAACCTCGTGACGCTTCAAAACGTGGTGTTGCCCCAGGAAAAGCTGACCAACGTCAACATGCCCTCCGCGGCGCTTACCGCCATGGCAAACGCCGGGTTCAACGTCGTCTGCACGGGGTTTTACGGCGCGCTCAACGGCGGCGTGGATGGCTTAAACAGCACGCTGTCGCTCATTCAGCAAAACGGCATGCTGCCCTACGGAACCTATCTGTCGGAAGACCAGCGCAGCCGCGTGGTAACCAAAGATGTGAACGGGGTTACCGTTGCGTTTTTAAGCTTCCAGGGTGAGCTGAGCGCCGAGGGCAAGAAGGCGACCACCAAGGAAGAACAGGGGTATGTGTTTGCGCCGCTGACGCTGCCCGCGATCACCGCGGAAATCAGCGCAGCGCGTGCAGCCGGGGCGAAGATCGTGGTTGTGTCGCTGTGCTGGGGGCGCGAAGGCGCCGCCGAGCCAACCAAACTGCAAACGGAAATGGCCAACGGCATCGCTTCCGCCGGGGCGGATATCATTTTGGGCACAAACCCGGGTGTGCTGCAGAAGGTGGAGATCCTCTCCTCCGCCCGCGCCGACGGCAGCCAGCGGCAAACGCTTTGCGCGTACTCGCTGGGCAGCGTTTTGAATTCCGACCGCTCCGACCGTTCCGTAATTACCAGCGTGCTGCTGACCATGGCGCTACGGTATGATCTGGAAACGGACGTGCTGACGTTTGAAACCATCACGTATTCGCCGGTGTATATCTGGCGCGGCCGCATCAACGGCAAAACCGCGTATCAGCCGGTTTTCGCAAACGAAGCGGCCCCCGCCTATGTGGACGACGACCAGGAAAGCGTTATGCTGCGCGCCCTGGCCGACGTGCGCGCGTTGTTTGAAAACACCTTGATACAGGAGCGGTGAACGGTATGACCGGTAAAAACAGATCCTTCCTCATCGGGCTTATGCACGCGGTGGACGGCGTGAAGGACGGCTTTCAAAACGAACGCAGCATGCGCATTCACGTTTGCATTGCGGCCGCGGTACTCGTGTTCGGGCTGTTGCTTGGCCTGCTCCTGTGGGAATGGATCGTCTGCGTGGTGCTGATCGGGCTGGTGCTTGCCGCGGAGCTTTTAAACACGGCGCTGGAAGAAGCCATGGATATGATCTGCCCCGAGTATAACCCCGGGGCCAAGCGCGTGAAAGACACCGCTGCCGGAGCCGTGCTGATCGTATCGCTGGCCGCCGCGG
>CAYRPW010000043.1:5744-10318 GCA_964426145.1 uncultured Oscillospiraceae bacterium | reverse complement strand
AGCGTGCAGGATATGGAACTGAAGAGCCTGCAGAAGAAGTTTAAGGATAAAAGCCTTGCCGCCGGCTGCTCACGGGAGACGATTGCCAAAGGGGCGGAAATGCTTTCGTGGGAGCTGGATACGCTGCTGGACAGAACCCTGCTCGCCATGCGCGCCTGCGAGGCGTTCGTAAGCGCCGAGGCGGGCGCGTAACCCTGCGGGCAATATTTACGAATATTCGGCACTTGTTCACAAACCATTCATAAATTCACAGGTTCCGTCTGCTATAATTGGGGAGGATAAATCGGTTTCCATGGAGGGATTGCACATTGGTCGAGGTACAGAGCGTCAGCAAAAAGTACGGCGGCGTGGAAGCGCTGCGCGACGTTACCCTGAAGGCGGAACAGGGCCGTGTGCTGGGTTTGCTCGGCCAGAACGGCGCGGGTAAAACGACGCTTTTGAACATCATCACAGGCTGCCTCGCGCCGACCGCCGGGCGTGTGCTGATCAACGGCCAGGACCCGCTTGCAAACCCCGCGGACGCGAAGCGTGCCCTGGGCTATATGCCCGAACATCCGCCCCTGTACGACGAGATGACCGTGGAAGAGTTTCTCGGCTTTTCCGCGGCTTTGAAAAAGGTCAACCGCGCCAAGATCCCCGCTCACGTGCGCGAGGTGATGCAAAACGCGGGGCTGACCGAAGTGCGCACCCGTTTGCTCGGGCATCTGAGCAAGGGCTACCGCCAGCGCGCGGGCCTTGCGCAGGCGCTGTGCGGCAACCCGGAAGTGCTGGTGCTCGACGAACCGACCGCGGGCCTGGATCCCAAACAGATTACCGAGATCCGCGCCCTGATCCGCAGTTTGAGCAAGGACCGCACGATTCTGTTTTCCTCGCACATCCTGCCCGAAGTGCGCCAGCTTTGCGACCGCGTGGTGATACTCCACCGCGGCCAGGTGAAGCTGGACGCCGACCTGAGCACCATCGGCGGCGGAAGCGCCACCCTGCACTGCCGCATTCAGGGCGACCCCAAGCGGCTGCGGGCTGCCCTGCAGCATATGGACGATCTGCTGGACATGCAGGTGCTGCCCTCGTCCGACCCGGGCGAGATTGCGCTTTCGCTCTCGTTTGGCAAAATAGCGATGCCCGAGAAGCAGGTGTTTACCCTGTGCAGCGCCATGGGAACGCCGATTTTGCGCATGACGCGCCATGAGGACGATCTGGAGCAGATCTTCCTGCAGGCGATCGCCGAATAGGAGGTTGCGGTTTGACAACCGTTTTCAAACGCGAATTTCTGGGCTTTTTCCGCACGCCGATCGGCTATGTGTTCCTCGGCGTGTTTTCCGCGCTTTCCAGCGTGATTTTCTTTCTGAACAACATCCAGACCCTGTCGGGCGAGCTTTTGATCTTCCTGTCGCAGCTGACGCTTCTGCTCATGCTTTTGTGTCCGCTGCTGACCATGCGGCTGTTGTGCGACGAGCAAAGCAGGCAGACCGACAAACTGCTTTTGTCAAGCCCCGTTCCCCTGCCCTCCATCGTGCTTGGCAAGTTTCTGGCCGCAGCCGCCGTGCTGATGATCGCCATTGCGCTGACCAACATCTGCACGCTGATCATGGTGCTGTACGGCACGGTATACGCAGGCGAATGGTTTGTGGGCTATCTGGGCTTTACCCTGCAGGCGCTTTCTTTTCTTTCGATCGACTTCTTCCTCGTAAGCTTTGCCGCAAGCCAGGTTTCCGCGGCGCTGCTCGCGTTTGCGGGCAATCTGGTGCTGTGGATGATGGATTTGATCGCCGACGCGGTGCCGGTTGAGTTCATTGCGCGCATCCTGCGCTTCGTAAGCCTTTACGATCGCTACGAACCGTTTATACTCGGCCAGCTGAGCTTTGCGAGCATTACGTTTTTTCTCTCCGTCATCACGCTGTTTGTGATCGGCACGATGCGTCTTCTGGACGCCCGGCGCTTTTCACAGGGAGGGGCCGTATGATGTGGAAGCGGTTTGCGGCGACGCTCAGGAAACCCAAGTGGCGCTTCGGCTCGTACAGCGCGCTGGTGATGGCGCTGCTGATCGCCATCGCCGTGCTGGTAAACGTTGCCGTCGATAGCCTGGAAACCCATTACGGCTGGCAGAAGGATTACTCCTTCAACGGCTATACCGCCACGGGCGAGGAAACGGCCAAAGCGCTAGAAACCCTTACGCAGCCGGTGACGCTGTATCTGTTGTACCAGTCCGGCGATATGGACAGCCAGCTATACGAAGTGCTGATGCGCTACCACCGGCTGAATGATCTCATCACCGTAAAGCCGATCGACCTGGCGAAAAACCCGGGGTTCTTAAACCTGTTCGAGGGCGATCTGCAAACGTCGGTCACTTCGGACTCCGTCGTGGTCAGCTGTGAGGCGACGGGGCGGCACAAGATATTAAGCTACGAGGATTTCATCACGCAGGGGTACAACATCGAGACCGGTTCGTTTGAAATTGCGGGGCTCGCCTATGAAAAAAACGTAACCGAGGCGCTATTGTACGTAACCCAGTCAAGCGTGCCGGTGATCGGAATCTCCCAGGGACACGGAGAGCTTAGCACCGAAACGATGGAAACCCTGATCGACTTTTTGCAGGCCAACAGCTACGACGTGGAAACCGTGAACCTGCTTGCCGGCGACACGCTGGACGGCGTGGATCTGTTCGTGATCGCGAACCCCTATAAGGATTTCACCCAGGAAGAAATCGAAACCCTGCAGGCATTCGCGCAAAACGGCGGCAGCTTTTTCGTGATCCGCGACTATACGGACCCGCTGGACCTGCAAAACTACCAGGCGCTGCTGAACAGCTACGGCATCATCCCCCTGCCGGGCATCGTGGTGGCGGGCGCCGAGGATTCCGGCAGTTATTACGGCGAGCGCATCTATCTGCTGCCGTATTTCAACACCCTGGACATGACCGTTCCGCTGATCGAAAACGGCATGAACGTGCTGCTTTTGGTCGGCGCCAGCGCGTTTGAAACGCCCGCGGACCAGATGGACGCGTCGCTTTCCGCCGCGACGGTTTTAAAGTCCGGGCCGAACGCGTATCTGCGCAACACCACGGAGGGCGACGGCTCCATCGACTACCAGGAGGGCGACCGCAAAGGCGAGCTGACGCTTGCGATTCTGTCCGCGCGTATGCATGCAAGCGGCAACGTAAGCCGGATGTTTGCCATCGGCAATTCCACCGTGTTTACCGACGAGTACATCTACCAGCGCACCTTCAACCAGGAGTTCATCCTGCAGCTCATGTACGAACTGCTGCCGCAGAAGAACATATCGCTGGATATCGTCGCCAAAACCGCGCTCCACCCCGGGTTGACCGTGCAAAGCGCGGCTCCCGCCGCGGTGCTGCTTATCACGCTGCCGGTACTGCTATTGCTGCTTTCGCTTTACGTGCTCCTGCCCCGCAGAAACCGATAGAAAGCAGAGGAAATAACCGTTGCGCACAACGAAACGAAAACAAAACCGCCGCCTGAAGCCGCTTCTTTTTCTGATTGCCGTGCTTTTGCTGGCCGCGGCTTTCGTGCTGCTGCTGCCCGCGATACAGGCGAAGTTCCCGGGAAAGAATGCCGTGTCATCCGCATACGTCCCGACGTATAAAACCCTTGCCGTGCATGACGCGGCAGAGCTTTCGTCCATCACCGTGACCCACGCGGACGGCGAGGCCTATACGCTAAGCTATCAGAACAGCGCGTTGGTGCTGTCATCCGGCAGCATGGAGCCGGAGCCCATCAACCCGCTGTACACGGAGTATATCCTGCAGTACGCCACCGCGATTTCCGTGGAAGACACCGTGGCGGAGGACGAAAGCGAAGTGCAGGACAGCCTTGCGGATATGGGGCTTGCGCCGCCGCAGATTACCGTGGAAACCGTTTATACGGACGGCAGCACCGTGACGATTGAGCTTGGGTATATCCTGACCGGGACGACCTACTACTATTACCGCTGGTCGGGCGACGACGGCGTGTACCTGTGCAACGCCGGTGTCTATGAAACGTTCGAATATACCGCGGACATGCTGTTATCCATTACCCAGCCCACGATCCTCCCCTCGCTGATCGAAAGCATCAGCATCGCCAGGGCGGACGAGGAACCCGTCGTATGTACCTTTGCGGCGGACAGCGGCAGCGGCGTTTCCGATCTGCTGCAAAGCCCGTACGTCTACCCCATGGATCCCGATGCCGCCGATGCCCTGCTCAGCGCGGCGGAAAACTTCCGCCTGGGGACCCGGCTTCTGCCCGTGACGGACGAAAACCGGACCGCCTACGGGCTGGACGCCCCGCAGGCGGTGGTGAAGATCACGCAGCGCGAAGGGCTGAACTCCCAGGTCGATTCCGCTGGAATCCTCACGACCACGCCGCTGGAACCGTCGGTCATCACGCTGAACATCGGGGCGAAGGACGGCGATTTCTTCTATTTCTGCGAGTATGCCGGCACGTGCTACCGCGTATCCAGTTTTCTGGTCGCCGCGTTTTTGGACGCGGACGCCCAGGACCTGCTGCTGCTCAGGCCCGCGGATCTGGGCGACGAAACCCTGCAGAGTATTACGGTGCAGACGGGCGAAGGCACGC
>CAYRPW010000043.1:0-5734 GCA_964426145.1 uncultured Oscillospiraceae bacterium | reverse complement strand
AGGTGCTGCCCAATAACGAACTGGCAACCGACGAGTACGGAAACCTGCTGTACACCGTGGACGTTACCCGAAACGGCGAACCCCTGTCGCTGGACGCGTTTACCGCGCTTGCCGACCGCCTGGGGCAGATGACCGTATCGGGCATGCTTTCCGCGCCGCAGGCGCCGGAGGGAACGCCCGTATGGCAGATGACGCTGACGACCGTGAAGGGCGTTTCGCGCACGCTGGCCGCGTATCCGCTGGACGCGTTCCAGTACGTGCTGGCCGTGGACGGCGTAGCCCTGTGCCAGATCAGCAAAGAAGCGCTGGAAATCGCCCTTGGCGAATTCGCAGCGCTGTATGCCCCGGCGGAAACCGGTTCCCCGTAAAGCTTACTCGCCCCGGTTTTGTATAAAGGCGATGATCGCGTCCGCCGCGCCCTGCGGCGTGAACCCCGTGGTGTTGAACATCAGATGATAGTTGGAACGGTGGCCCCAGTTGCCGTCCGCAAAAAAGTTATAATACCCCTGGCGCTGTTTATCGCGCTTGTGTACCAGGTCCTTGGCCTCGGCCCGGGAGATGTTGTTTTTCTGCATGGTGCGCGTAATGCGCGCCGGGAGATCGGCATAGAGGAAGAGGCTGATCATGTTGGGCTGGTCCTTGAGCACATAATCGGCGCACCGCCCCACGATCACGCACGCGCCTTTGGCGGCCACCTGCGTGATGGCTTTGAACTGCGCCATGAAGATGCGGTGGTTGAGCGGCATATCGCCCGGAATGTTGGGCTGCACAAGTTCGCCCGCGCCTTTGACAAACGAGAACAGGTAGCTGGGAACGGGTTTTTCGTCCTGGTGCTCAAACAGCGCTTCGCAGATTCCGCTTTCCTGCGCGGCCAGAGACAGGATTTCCTTGTCGTAGAAGGGAATGCCAAGCTTAAGGGCAAGCTCTTTGCCGATATCCGTGCCGCCGCTTCCGTATTCACGCCCGATGGTGATAATCATCTTCCCGGCATCCATCGCTGTCACACCCCCCATAGGGTTGCGTTTTTTCGGGTTGTATCTGCTGTACCCCGATTATACATGACCCTGCGCAGAAATGCAAATAACCTTTGGAAAATCGGCATTCTGTGACACACAGCCGGTGCGGTTATGTGCAAATCAGCGGAATTGTGTCCGCGTAGGGCGGATAGGTAATCCCACGCTGGGTGACGATGGCCGTAACGAGCGCATGCGGGGTGACGTCAAAGGCCGGGTTATACACCTTCACGCCCTGCGGGATCATGGGCTTTTGGTACCAAATCGAGGAAACCTCTTCCGCAGGCCGCTGCTCGATGGGGATCAAACCGCCGTCCGCCATGCGCAGATCCACGGTGGAGGTCGGCCCCAGCACATAGAACGGAATGCCGTAATACCTCGCCAGAACGGCCAGCCCCGAGGTGCCGATCTTGTTGCACACGTCGCCGTTTGCGGCAACGCGGTCGCACCCCACAAGCACGGCCTGCACCCAGCCGTTTTTCATGACCTGCGAAGCCATATTGTCGCAGATCACGGTCACGTCCACGCCGTGGGCGGCAAGCTCGAACGCGGTCAGGCGCGCCCCTTGCAGCAGCGGGCGCGTTTCGCAGGCGAAAACGCGAAACTGCATGCCGCGTTCGCGCCCCAGGTGCACCGGCGCAAGCGCCGTGCCGTACCTGGACGTCGCCAGCTGCCCGGCGTTGCAGTACGTTAAAATGCCGTCGCCGTTTTTGAGCAGCGTCAGCCCGTGCTCGCCGATGGCGCGGCACGTTTCGATATCCTCTTCATAGATCGCCATGCACTCCCGGCGCAGCGTCTCCTTGATACGCGGCACGGGCAGCGCGGCGCTTTGAAGCGCGGCGGCTTCCATGCGGTCCAGCGCCCAGAACAGGTTAACCGCCGTGGGACGCGCGGAGGCGAGCTGGGCTTTGGCCGCTTTCAGCTCGGCGTCAAACGCGGCAAACGTGTCCGCCGCGCTGCGCTTCATGGCAAGGTACAGCCCGAACGCGGCGGCAACGCCGATGGCGGGCGCGCCGCGCACCTTGAGGGAGCGGATGGCCTCGCGGACGTCCGCAAGCTCCGTAAGGCGCAGCATTTCCACGGCGTTGGGAAGCTGGGTCTGATCGACGATCACCAGTTCGCCGGTTTCCTCGTGAAGCGATACGGTGTCATAGGGCAGAAAAGCGCGCATACATCCCTCCGTTATTCCGCGTCCTGAAGATTGCAGGGCGCGGAAAGACCCTCGGGCAATACGCCCGCGCATATACCCAGCGCCGCGCGGATCTCCGCGACCGCCGCGATCTGCTCCCGGCTCAGGCGTTTGGCCGCGCCCATGACGTAGCAGGCGTTGAAGGTAATCTGCGCATAGTGTTCCACCGCCTCCATGCGGTGCCAGGCTTCCGGAAGCGACCGCCCCCAGGTGACCAGGCCGTGGTTTTGCAGCAGCACGGCGCAGTGGCTTTTCGCGTACGGCGCAACCGAATCGGGCACGCCCTGCGAACCGGGCGTTTCATAATGCACGCAGGGTACGCTGCCGAAATTCACCATCGCCTCGGGGTAAATCGGCTCGTTCAGGGGAATGCCGGCCACGGCAAACGAGGTGCTCATCACCGGGTGCGCATGGCACACGGCCATCGTTTCGGGGTTTTCCCGGTAGAGGCGCAGGTGCATTTTGATTTCGCTGGAAGGCGCCAGGCTGCCCGCCGCAAGCACCGTGCCGTTTAGCTTCAGCAGCACCATGTCTTCCGCCCTCATGAAGCCTTTGGAAACGCACGTAGGCGTTGCCCAAACCTCGTCTTCGCGCACGCGGATGCTGATGTTGCCGTCGTTGGAGGCTACGAAGTTCTTTTCATACATCCGTCTGCCGATTTCCACAAGCGCCTGCCTTGCCTGTTCGTCCGCTTCGCGCATCGCCTTGTTCCCTCCACGCCCTGCCGGCTGATGGTTTTTTCGTTTGCCCCAAGTATACCACGTACCCACCGCCGCCTCAATGCCGCGGGAGGATTGTTTCCGTTTGCCTGCGCTTTGGTATATAATGAATAAGGCCTTTCTGCGGGAAAGGCTGCATCAAAACAAGACACGGAAAAGAGGTTCCTTCTGCTTGAGTTTGGATTTTCGGGAAGTAACGCTCAAAGACAAAGAATGGATTGATCCGCTGCTCAAACTGGACAACCGGGGTTCGCTGGAGTACAGCTTTACCACCACGTTCGTATGGCGGCACGTTTACGGTTTCCACATCGCGCGCATGGACGATTACTTTCTGCTGCGCGCCGACCCCAAAGACCCCTCCTATCTGTTTCCGGCGGGGCAGGGCGCCCTGGAGCCGGTGATCCGCGCGCTGGAAGCCGACGCCTGCAAGGCCTGCAAGCCGCTGGTGTTCAACACCGTACTTCCGGATGCGAAGGCGAAGCTGGAAGCGCTGTTCCCCGGCAAATTCGCCTTTGAGCTTTGGAGAGACGGCGCGGACTACGTGTACGAAACGCAAGCGCTGGCGACGCTTGAGGGCAAGAAACTGGCCGGCAAGCGCAACCATATCCGCCGGTTTTTGGACAACCACCCAAGCTGGCAATACGAGCCGCTGTGCGCGGATAACCTAAACGACGCGCGCCGCATGAACACGGTATGGTGCATGCAAAACGGCTGCTCGCCCGATACCGGCATCAGCGACGAGTACTGTGCCGTGGAATCGGCCATCCGTCATTTCGACGAACTGGAGCTTTCCGGCGGGCTGATCCGCGCCGAGGACCGGGTGGTTGCCTTCACCATCGGCGATCCGCTGAACGAGGACACCTATCTGGTTCATTTCGAGAAGGCTTACGCCGAGCTGCAGGGCGCGTACCCCATGATTAACCAGCAATTCGTGCTGCACAACTGCATGCAGTATAAATACGTCAACCGCGAAGAGGACGCGGGCATGGAAGGGCTACGCCGCGCCAAGCTATCGTATCACCCCGTGCTGCTGGTGGAGAAGTACGTCGCCACCCAGAAGGAGCCGCTGTAACACATGATCCGCTTTGCCGAGCCTGCCGATGTGCCGCGCTTAAAAGCCCTCTGGGAAGCCGTGTTCGGCGACGCCCCGGCGGACGTGGACGCGTTTTTTGCCCTGCGGCACCGGGAGGAGAACATGCTGGTGGACGAACGAAACGGCATGATCACGGGAATGCTGACCATGCTGCCGTTCACCCTGCAGACAGGCGGTGGGGAAGCCCTCCCCGCGCGGTATGTGTACGCCGTGGCCACCGCCCGGGAAGCCCGCGGGCAGGGCATTGCCACGGGGCTATTGGAAGCCGCCCACGCGCACATGGCGCGCCAAGGCGTTGCCGCCTCCGTGCTGGTGCCCGCCAGCGACGGGCTGTTTTCGTTTTATGCAAAGCGCGGGTACGAAACCGCGTTCGCGCTGGATGTGCTCACCCTGCCCGCCGAAGCGCTGCCGCCTTTCCCAGGGAAAGGAACCTGCGCTCCCTGCGCCGCGGCGGAATATACCCAGATACGGGATCAGGCGTTTCAAAATAGCGCCCTGTATGCCCGGTGGGACGCGCAGGCCGTTTCGTATGCCATGCGCACCTTTTCACAGGCCGGGGGCGTGTCCGCGCTCGCCTGGGAAGGCGGCAGCGGCTGCGCCGCCTGGGAAAAAACGGAGGGCGGCGTTCTGATACGGGAACTGGCGCTGACCCAAGGCGACTTCAAATCCGCGCTTGCCGTGCTCCACGGGCAGTTGCACGCCGCTACCTACACCGTGCGGCTGATGCGGGGAACCGTGCCCGGCGCGCCGGAGAAACCCTTCGGCATGATCCGCTGGCTTGCGCCCAAACCGGAGCTTGCGGGCGGGGCGCCGTATCTGTCGCTGGCGCTGGACTGAGCCGCCCGCGGGCCGGGCCGGAACGTTAAAATAACCGCCGGAAACGGCGGTTTTGAATATCATCCAATGAATATGCCCGCGTTTACGCGTGCGTGCGCACCTTGGCCCGAAAGCCCAGCGAATGCAGCACGTTCTGTACCGTAAGGCGCAGCGGCCTGGGCCGGTAGCCCAGTTCCCGCCTGGCCTTGCGGTTGGAGAACAGGGCATTGGAATGAAGCGTGGCCAGGGAATACGGCGTAAACAGCGGCTTGCGGCGGAAGACTTTGGAAAAGCGCTCCCCCAGCACCGCGGCCCAGCGCAGAACGAACCCCGGGATGTGCAGCGGCATAAACCGGCGGCCCGTGTACCCGGTGATGATACGCGCCAGATCGCGCACGGAGGAATAATGCCCGGAAAGGATGTAGCACTCCCCCGGCTTGCCCTTTTCCTCGCACTGGAGAATGCCCCTGGCTACGTCGCGCACATCCACAAAATCGTACCCGCCGGGGATGGACACGGGAATGCGGCCGGACGCCATGGCCGCCACGGTGCGGGTTAAATGGTTATTCAGAAGCGTATCGCCCGGGCCGATGATCCCGGACGGATGCACGATGCTCACATTCAGGCCCTTGGCCGCGTAGTCCAGCACGATTTCCGCCGCGGCTGCCTTGGACTTGGCATACTGCCCCTGCACGGTTTCCGGCGAGAACAGCGCCGTTTCGGCAATCCGTTCGTGCATGGGCTTTTCGGGGATCGCGTGCACGCTGCTTACGTATACCGCGCGATTGATATGGTTTCGAAGCGCAAGCTCCATCACGTTTCGCGTGCCCTCCACGTTTACCCGCCAGACCAGCGGGTTTTCCTTGGACGCGATGGTGATGACCGCTGCCAGATGCAACAGCAC
>CAYRPW010000042.1:355-10360 GCA_964426145.1 uncultured Oscillospiraceae bacterium | reverse complement strand
TCCATATGGCCTTCGTCCAGGCGACGACCGGCCGCGGGGGTTGGCCGCTGAGCGTATGGTTGACGCCCCGACTCGAACCGTTCTTCGGCGGCACGTACTTCCCGCCCGAGGCCCGCTGGGGCCAGCCCAGTTTCGGCGACGTGTTGCAGGCCCTGGCGGAGGCCTGGGCGACCCGGCGGGCGGAGATCGACGTATGGGGAGCGCAGGCGGTGGCGCAGTTGCGCGAGCGCGCGACGCCGGGGGCGGCGCCGGCCGGCGCGGGAGCGGCGGCGATCTCCGCCCGCCGGATGTTGGACACATACCCCTCCTGTGTTTCCCGGGTCATCACCACCGTCGCGCCTTGTTTAAGCAGCTCATCCCGCAAAAGAAAGCCGATTTCCAGCACGACGATCGCTTCCAGCCGCCGCGTAACCGTGCCGCGCGCCATACCCAGATCGCTTTGCTTCGATCCGCTTAACCCCGGCCCCACGGCTTCGGTGATCTGCCTTGCCGTTTCCTGATGGCCGGGGTCGATGCACACGGTGATGCCGGTGAGCCTGCCCTCGCCCTGCGCCGGAGCTTCCGGCACGGCATAGGCGGTGCGCAGCATGATTTCATACAGATCGTTTCTGTTCTGGCTGTCGGCAACCGTAATCACCACGTTGTTGTTGGCATAGGTGTAGGGAAGCGCGAGCACGCTCTCGTACCAAAAGTCTTCCCCCGGATACAGCACCACCGAACCTTTTTCGGTGGAGCTGCGGTATTTGAGCACCAGCGACGTATGCCCCGGAGCGCGGAAACGAACCTGCATGGCGTTGACCAGCGGGGTGATTTCGATGTCGTGAAGCTTTCGGGCCGGGTTTTCATCCGGCAGTACGCTATGCGAAACGGCCTGTTCCACGGCCTTTGTGACCGCTTCGGCCGTATACAATTCCCTACCTTTCAGCGTTTCCACCGTCACCCGCAGCGGCGAGGCCGCGAACGTGTGCGCAAGCGCGATATCGCCGGAAAACTGCCCGTCCTGCGCATAGACGGCGCACTGCGCGGTTTCCGCGTCCGTTTCCCACCGCAGCGTGTAAAACGGTTCCTCCGCTTCAAACCGGTACGAAAACCCGCCCGCAGCCGGGCTTACGGTCAGCCCGTCGGCCTGTGCGCCGGAAAGCAGGAACACCACGAGCAATGTCAGCCATTTTTTCATCGGGCATACGCTCCTTCGGAACTGATGCCATCATACCAACGATGCGCATTTCCTGTCAACGAAAGCACGCAAAAAACCGCCCGCCCCGTGTACCTTGCCGCATCCGATATCCGGCTCCCGGGCGCATGCCGCTACTGGCGGTACTGGCCGGGCGTAATGCCCGTGATGCGTTTAAACACTTTGCAAAAATAGCTCTGATCGGCAAAACCCATCGCAAGCGAAACGGCCGTCAGCGGATACTCCGTAGACAGCAGCAAACGCTTGCTTTCCTCCACGCGGATACGGCAAAGCTGCTCGCGGAAGCTTTTTCCCACGACGCGCTGAAACAGCGAGGAAAAATAGCCGGGGCTGAGCCCCACCTCCTGCGCCACCATCGGCAGCGTCAGCGGCTGGGCGTACCGCTCCGCCATCACGTTCAGGGCCTGCCGGATGCGCTTGTTACCCTGGTCCACGCTGTTAAACATCGCGCTCATGAAGCTTTCCACCACGTCCTGCAGGAGGCTGCAGAGGCTGTCCAGCGTATGATCCTTGCTCATAGTCAGTAAAAACTGGCTGTTGAGCTGGTAAATCGTATCCGCAATCGCCCCGCCGTCCATCGCCACGCGCGAAAGCAGGGTGGTCAGCTCGATCGCGCGCATGCGTACGGCGTCCACCTTGCCGCCCTCGCTGAACAGCACGTAGCCCAGCAGATCGTTGAGCAGCGCTTTGGCCTGCTTGACGTTGCCGGTTTTCACTTTGGTCATCAGCTCGGCTTCCTTTTGATACATGTAATGCTGCGTTGGCGAAATGCCCTGCTCCTTGTACATCTGGATGGTCTCGTTGATGCGGGACTGCTGGTAGAGCTTCTGCTGGCTTTGCAGCAGCAGCGCGCGTTCCGACGGTAAAAGCGGCGTCAGCAGGTGGTCGATCAGGCGGCTGAGCTGATGCACGCGCGCGGGCGGGATGACCTGCAAACCCCGGAGCTCGTCATACAGTTCCAGCGAAAGAACAGGCGACAGCCGGTGTTCCTCCGCAACGCCGCTGACCAGCGTGCTGTCGGGCGTATCCATGACGAACGGCCCGACGATGATGCTGCCCAGCAGTTCCCCCTGGCTTTGCAGCGGAAACGCGATATGGTTCAGGTTGGCATGGCAGCTGAACACATAGGCTTCGCCCAGCGCTTGCGCGCGCTGCCCCGCCTTCAGGTGCAGCTGCCGGCATTCCCCGTTTGTAAAAATATGCTTTTTCAGTAAAGCGCAGTACCGGGTCGCTTCTCCGAACGTCTGCAAAAGCTCCCCGCTTTCGTCCATCAGCTGGATGGGCAGCCCCGTAAAGGCATGCAGCGTTTCCAGCACGTCGTGCAGGCGTTCCTCGCTTACCAGGGTATACATGCTGACCGCCATGATCAACCCACCTAATTACAAATAATCGTATATAATTACTATTCACATGCCGCAGTAACCATTATACTGGGCCCAAACGAATAACGCAATGGGAGGAAAACACAATGGACATGCAGGAAATTTCCACGATGCTTCAGGCCGGTAAGGCAAAGGACGTTAAAATACTGGTGCAGCAGGCGATTGACGAAGGCGTGCCGGCAAAGACCATCCTGGACGAAGGCCTGCTGGCGGGTATGAGCGTGATCGGCGAGAAATTTAAGAACAACGAAGTGTACGTACCCGAAGTGCTGGTGGCGGCGCGCGCCATGAACATGGGCGCAAGCCTGCTAAAACCGCTGCTGGCGGAAGCCGGTGTAAAATCCCGCGGCAGGGCGTGCATCGGCACCGTGAAGGGTGATTTGCATGACATCGGCAAAAACCTCGTCAAAATGATGATGGAAGGCAAAGGGCTGGAGGTCATTGATCTTGGGACGGACGTGGCGCCCGAGACCTTCGTCAAAGCCGCCATCGAACAGAATTGCCAGCTTATTTGCTGTTCGGCGCTGCTGACCACAACCATGGGCGTGATGGAGGACGTTGTCAAAGCCGTACAAAACGCCGGCATTCGGGATAAGGTGAAAATCATGGTCGGCGGCGCGCCCGTGACGGCCGCGTTCTGCCAGCAGATCGGCGCGGACGCCTATACGCCGGACGCGGCCAGCGCGGCGGACCAGGCGGTGGCGTTCTGCGCCGCATAGCCGTGCCGGGCTTTCGCCCGCGGGCGCATGCTTTCGAGCTTACCCATACGCCGGATATCCCAAAATGAATGAACAAGGAGATTGCGCAATGCCGACCGACAATGTTTTGCTGCAAACCCTTCGCCATCAGAAAACCGCTTCGCTGCCGTGGGTGCCCTTTGCGGGCGTGCACGCGGGCAAACTGATCGGGAAAACCGCCAAAGAGGTGTTGACGGATGAAACCGCTTTGTTTGACTCGCTGCTGGCCGTCAACAAGCTGTACAAGCCGCACGGCCAGCCTGTGATGTTCGATTTGCAGATCGAGGCCGAAATCCTCGGCTGTGAACTGGCCTGGGCGGAGGACAGCCCTCCCTCGGTGAAAACGCACCCGCTATCCCAAACCATGACGGTTCCGTGCCGCTGTACCCTCCCCGCCGAGACCGACGGCCGCATTCCCATGGTGCTGCGCACCATGCGCCGCCTGAAGGAAGCCGTAGGCGATACCACGGCTCTCTACGGGCTGATCTGCGGCCCGTTCACCCTGGCGGGCCACTTGCGCGGAAGCGAACTGTTTATGGATATGTTTGACGACGAGGACTATGTAAGCGAGCTGCTCGCCTACTGCGCAGAATGCTGCAAACGTATGGCCGGGTACTATATTGCCGCGGGGATGGACGTCATCGCCGTGGTGGATCCGCTGGTCAGCCAGATTTCCAGCGCGCATTTCGAGCAATTTCTCCTGCAGCCCTTCCGGGAGATTTTCGGGCACATCCGCACGCTGAAGGCCTTCAGCTCGTTTTTCGTATGCGGCGACGCGAGCCGCAGCATAGAGGTGATGTGCAAAACCAGCCCCGACAGCATCAGCGTGGACGAAAACGTGGACCTGCCTGCCGCCAAGAAGATCACCGACCGCTATAACATCGCAATCGGCGGCAATATCCCGCTGACCAGCGTGATGCTGCACGGCACGCAGCAGGACAATATGAAGTATGTGCTTGACCTGATCGACAGGCTGGACGATCTCCGCAACTATATCGTGGCGCCGGGCTGCGATATGCCCTACGCCGTGCCGGTGGAAAACGCCATTGCGGTTTCGCAGGCCGTTCTGCACCCCGACAGCGTGCGGGAAATGCTGCGCAACTACGTTGCCGTTCCGGAAAGCATTTCCGTTGCCCTGCCCGATTATGAACGCCTGGCAAGGCCGCTGATCGAGGTTTTCACACTGGACAGCGCCACCTGCGCCGCCTGCACCTACATGATGGAGGCCGCCGGCGTGGCCAAGGCGCATTTCGGCGCGGCGATTGATGTGGTGGAATACAAGTTCACCGTCAAGGAAAATATCGCCCGCTGCAAGGCGATGGGCGTAAAAAACCTGCCCAGCATTTATATCAACGGCAAGCTGTGCTTTTCATCCCTAATACCCAGCAAGGATAAACTGCAAAAGGCGATCGAGGCCGTATTGTAATATGGGCGGTTCATGCGAGCTTGTGCTGATCACGGGGTTTTTGGGGGCCGGGAAAACCACGCTGCTGCAAGCCCTTCTCCGGCTGTGCGCCGGGAAACGCGTTCACCTCATTATCAACGAGTTCGGCAAAGCCGGTGTGGATAACGTCCTGCTGTCCGGCCTTGGCGCAAGCATGGACGCCATCGTCAACGGTTCCATCTTCTGCGCCTGCCGGCTGGACCAGTTCGAGGCCGCGCTGGATACGGCGCAGCGCCTTGCGCCCGATTTGATATTGGTGGAAGCCTCCGGGCTTTCCGACCCGACCGCCATCCGCACGCTGCTGGAACAAGGTTCGTGTTACCCCGGCATTCGCTACAAGGGCTGCATCGCTTTGGCGGACGCGCTGCGCCTGCACCGCGTGATCGATACCGCCCGCGTATGCCATAAGCAGCTGTCCATGGCGGATTTGATCGTGCTGAACAAAACGGACATCGCCACGCCGCAGCAGGCGGAAGCGGCGGCGGAGCTGCTTTTGCAGCGGTATCCGGGTATACCGGTTGTGCGCGCCGTACGCGGAGAGATACCCTGCGAAGCGTTTGCAAATCTATCGACAAACCGCGCCGCAATGGCGGGCGGCCACACGCGCGACCTGACGCTGCAAAAGCGCTGCCTGCGCGTATCCGCCGATATGGATGCCGCGCGGCTGCGCGCGTTCCTGCGCCTGTTCGCGGAGGATACCGACCGTATCAAAGGGCTGATAACCCTGCGGGAGGGTACGTTTCTGGCGGATTGCGTGGGCGCGTATGTGAGCCTGACCCCGTACGCCAGCCCGCAGGCGGACAACCTGCTGGCAGTGCTTGCGGGCGAAGGGTTGCCGCTTCGCAAAAGCCTGAAAGAAGCCCTCGCCTGGTACGGCGATTGGGTTGAGGAAGTGCATGAAGATGCGTGAACCGGACTCCGGGGAGAAAAAGCGGCTCCTGACCGGGGCCTTGGAGCGTATGCTGCAATGCACCATGCCGGACACGCTGCGCACAAGCATCGAAAGCCTGCTTGCCCGCGCCGATGCGACGGAGTACGAGCTGCAATCCGCTTACGCGAACTACGCCAGACGGCTTGTGCTGGCGCGGCCGCGCGCGGAAATTGCATGGAACCCGACGGTGGACGCCCGGCAATGCATCGGCTGCGGGGTGTGCGTTGCCTTTTGCCCGCATACCGTATACACGTTGAGCAACGGCGTTGCGGCCGTCGTCCGCCCCGCGATGTGCGTCATTTTGTGCAGCAACTGCGCCGCGCTTTGCTCGGCCGGGGCCATTTCCTTTCCGCCGCAGAAAGAGTACAGGGAGCTTCTGCATTATGAATGATTCCATCGTTAAACTCGCGCTGGACTGCGGCGCCGCCCATGCGGCAGCCTTGCCTGCGGACGGGGTTGTGCTCAACGCCGTTTTCCGGGATATCTGCCGGAGCAACGCATGCGGCAACTACGGCCAGTGTTATATGTGCCCGCCCGATGCGGGAGACATTCATACGTTGATGGAAACGGTGCGAACGTATCCAGCCGCCGTACTCTACCAGACCATCCATGCGCTGGAGGATTCCTTTGATTACGAGGGCATGGCAGCGGCCGGTGGTCGGCATGCGGCCGTCTCGCAGGCGCTTGAGCAAAGGCTTAGCGCAATGCGCCTTCCCGCGTATCTGCATCTGTCGGCGGGAGGGTGCAAGGTGTGCGACGTTTGCGCCAAACGCTCGGGTTTGCCGTGCCGCCACCCGGACCTTGCCATGCCCGGCATGGAATGTTACGGCGTCGACGTGTATCAGACGGCGCAGCACGCGGGACTTCAGTACATCAACGGGCAGAATACCGTAACGTATTTCGGGATGATTCTGCTGCCGGAGGCCTGATATGCGAAAACTCACGGTCTGGCAGGGGCAAACGTGCACGGATGTGTCATTTCAGGGAACGCCCCTGCTCTCCGAGGTTTTGCAGGAGCATGGGTTCCCGTTTCGTTTTCCGTGCGGCGGCAAGGGCATCTGCGGCAAATGCAGGGTACGGGCGACCGGCGCCCTGTCGCCGGAATTGCCGGGAGAAATAACGACGGACGGCCGTCTGGCGTGCCAGACCACGCTGCTTGGAGACGCTGCCGTTATACTTCCGGTTCCGGCGGCGATGGAATCCATCGCCGCTGCGGGTGTTTTCCCGGCGTTCGCGCCAAAGCCCATGCGGGGCCGGTACGGGCTGGCGGTGGATATCGGCACTACGACGCTTGCGGCGGCGCTGGTTTCGCTGGAAAACGGCGCCGTGCTTGCAACCGCCGCGGCGGAAAACCCGCAGCGCGCCGTTGCGGCCGACGTCATCGGCCGTATCGAAGCCGCGCTGGCAGGCAAAGCCGGGCGCTTGCAAACCCTGGCGGCAGAGGCGGTGAACGAGCTGCGCGCTGACCTGTGCGCCCGGCTTTCGCTGCCCGAAACCGCCGTGGATCAAACGGTGATCACCGGCAACACAACCATGCTCTGCCTCTTCACCGGCGGAAATCCCGAGCCGCTTTCCCACGCGCCGTTCCATGCGGAAAGTCTGTTTGGGCTATGGATGGATCGTCTTTCCTCCCCGGTGTATCTGCCGCGCTGCATCAGCGCGTTTGTCGGCGCGGATATCACCTGCGCCATCCTCGCCGCGCAGCTATGCCGCCGGGAAGAAACGGCCCTGCTGATGGACGTGGGCACCAACGGCGAAATCGCGCTTTGGCACAAGGGCAGGCTGTACGCCTGCGCCACCGCTGCCGGGCCCGCCTTCGAGGGCGGCGGGATTGAGCAGGGCTGCGGAAGCATACGGGGCGCGATCGACCGTGTATGGGCGCAAGACGGGCAGCTTGCCTGCGCGACCATCGGCAGCGCTCCGCCCGCGGGCATCTGCGGTTCCGGCGTGATCGACACGGTAGCCGCGCTGCTTGCGCTAGGACTGCTGGACGAAACGGGTCTCCTGGCAGAAAAACGGGTGCCGCTGGCAGGGGGCGTTGCCTTTACCCAAAAGGATGTGCGCAACGTGCAGCTGGCCAAAAGCGCCATCGCTGCGGGCATGCTGACGCTGTGCCGCGCCGTTGAAATCGCAGTGGAAGACGTGGCGGCGCTGTACCTGGCCGGCGGGTTCGGCCAGCATATCAACCTGCAAAACGCAGCCGCCATCGGGCTGATCCCGCAGGCGCTGATCCAGAAAACAAAGGTGATCGGCAACGCGGCGCTGACGGGGGCGGAAATGCTGCTGCTGCAGACAGATTTCATCCGCGAGACAGAAGCCTATGCCCAAAACTGCGAGGTAGTTGCCCTGGGCAGCAATCCCGTGTTTGCGGAGAACTACATTGCGTGTATGACGCTGGAACCCGTCTAGGCGGCATGAATGCCGAAACGGACAGCGGCAGGCACAAAAGCAGGCCTTCGACGCAGATGCATATAAAATACGCCCCGGAATGCCCGCACTCAGCCGGCATCCGGGGCGTTATCGTTTCAGATGAAGCGCGAAACGGCGTTTCCCCTATCGCTGCACCCTGCCGGAAGCATTGCCCTGCATGAGCGCCAGCACTTCCTGCTCGCTGACGAGATTGAAATCGAACTCGATCGTCTGCTTCAAACAGCTCGCGGCCGTGGCGAACTCCAGGTTGCGGGCGCTGTCGCCGGGCCATTTAAGCATCGCGTGGATCAGTGCGCCGCCGAAGCTGTCGCCGCCGCCCACACGGTCCACGATGCGGATGGGATACGTTTGGGCGAAGAACGCCTTGCCGCCGTCCAAAAGCATGGCCGACCAGTTGTTGTCGCTTGCGGAAACGGAGCCGCGCAGCGTGATGGCGACGGTGGGAATCCGGAAGCGTTCGTGCAGCTGGCGCGCCACGTCCTCGTAACCCTTGTTGTCCAGCCGGCCCGCGTTCACGTCCGAATTCTTCGCCGCGATGCCGAACACATCCCGCGCGTCTTCCTCGTTGGCAATCAGCACATCCACATAGGGCATCAGCGTTTCCATCACGGTTCCGGCCTGCTCCCGCGTCCACAATTTCCCGCGGTAATTGAGATCACAGCTTACTTTCAGGTTCATCTCGCGTGCCGTTCGCACGGCTTCCAGGCAGGCCTGCGGCATATCCCCGCCCAGCGCGGGCGTGATCCCCGTAAAGTGGAACCAGTCTTTCCCGGTAAAAATGCGCTTCCAGTCAAACTCCGCGGCTTTCGCCAGGGCAACGGCGGAGCCTGCCCGGTCGTAAATCACCTTGCTGCCGCGCTGGGACGCGCCTTTTTCCACATAATAGATGCCCAGCCGCGCGCCGCCGCGCAGCATAAACGAGGTATCCACGCCATAGTGGCGCAGCGCGTTGACCGCGCACTGGCCGATCTCATGGGCCGGCACTTTGGATACAAACGCCGCGTTTTCACCGAAGTTGGCCAGCGACACCGCGACGTTGGCCTCGCCGCCCGCATAGCTGGCCTCGAAACGCTCCGCCTGCAGAAAGCGCTGGTATCCTTCCGGATTCAGCCGCATCATAATCTCCCCAAAACACACGATATTGCTCATACCGCACGCACCGCCTTCGCACAAGCCCTTGCCACATCCCGAATCTGATCGAACGCTCCCGCGCGGATCAGCGATTCCCGCGTCAGGTTGCCGCCGATGCCCACGCCCATTGCGCCCGCGCGGATGAATTCTCCCGCGTTGTTCTCATTGACCCCGCCGACCGCCAGGAATTTGATATGGGACAGCGGGGCTTTGATCGCTTCGACATACGCGGCGCCAAGCGCTCCGGCGGGGAAGATCTTCACCGCGTCCGCGCCGTACGCATGGGCAGCGGCCGCTTCGCTGGGCGTCATCGCGCCGGGAAAGGAACCCATGCCCATTTCTTTCGTCGTTTGGATGATCCGCTCGTCCACGTTGGGGGAAACGATATACTCCGCTCCGCCCTCCCGGGCCATCCGCAGCTGTTCCGGCGTCATGACCGTGCCCGCGCCGATATGCATTCTGCCGTCGTACAAGGCGCGCAAATGGCCGATCGCATAAGCCGTATCTTTCCACGTTTCCGGTTTGTTCTGCTGGAACGTGACCTCCAGCAGGCCGATACCGCCGTCATACAAGGCCTGCGCAAATACGTCCATCGTCTCCAGCGCAAGGCCCCGCGCAATGGCGATTACCTTTTTATCCGCCAGCGTATCCATCAGCGCCATGTTGATCCTTCTCCTCTCCCCGCGGGCCGTTGCGCCCGCCTGTGCACCTATTAGATAGCCTGCTCCGTTTTTCCTGCCGCCAGGCAAATTTCC
>CAYRPW010000042.1:0-345 GCA_964426145.1 uncultured Oscillospiraceae bacterium | reverse complement strand
CGCGCACCTTGCAGCCGCATAGAGGATCGGCGGCTGCAAGGTTTGTTCAATAAAGCGCCAAAGCGGGAACCGCAAGGCAAAACGCAGGCGGATTCATGGACAGAAAGATATGGGAAACACCCGGAAACGTATGCGCCTCATATTATGCCCGCGCAACGCGCAAAGCGTTGGAGGATGAGAAGGTCAACACAGCAGGTTAACGGCAGCCCAGCCTGCGGCAATCAACCTGACGGATGCTTTTGCAACGAAAACGTGTTGCCGCGAACTTAGCGATGTTTAAAAAGTATTCCCCGTCCCGCCTCGTAAACGCCGAGAAACCTGTTTCGAGGCCTAGAAGAGCCGGGA